>JBMTSM010000031.1:0-13460 GCA_049448275.1 Burkholderiaceae bacterium | reverse complement strand
TCGACGGTCAGCCACTGACCGTCTTGCTTGATCATGGGTGCCGTCAAGCGATCGTCGCTGTTTAGTGCTTCATAGGAGAAACGATCACGGTCAGCAATCCAACACTCGTTGACAGCCTCGTTTTCGAGGGGCACAACGCGCATCACGCGGTTGTTTTTAACTTGTACGATCAGATTTGCACCGGTGCTGTCATGCGGGCTGACTGACTTACGACGCGACAACTCCCACGTACGTGCGTTGTAGCGGAAGGGTTTGCTTGTCAGCGCACCAACCGGGCAAATGTCAATCATGTTGCCAGACAGCTCTGAGTCAACGGTCTCACCCAGGAAGGTTTCGATCTCTGCGTGCTCGCCACGGTTGGACATACCCAACTCCATGTCGCCAGCGATTTCCTCGCCAAAGCGCACGCAACGGGTGCAGTGGATGCAACGGCTCATTTCCTCCATGGAGATCAGCGGTCCGACGTTTTTGTGGAAGACGACGCGCTTTTCTTCTTCGTAGTGCGAGCTGCTGCCACCGTAGCCAACGGCCAGGTCTTGCAACTGGCACTCGCCACCCTGGTCACAGATCGGGCAATCCAGTGGGTGGTTAATGAGCAAAAACTCCATCACGGACTGTTGCGCTTTGATGGCTTTATCAGTCTTGGTGTGCACCACCATGCCTTGCGCTACGGGTGTAGCACACGCGGGTATCGCTTTGGGCGCCTTTTCAACGTCCACCAAGCACATACGGCAGTTGGCCGCGATCGAGAGTTTCTTGTGGTAGCAAAAATGAGGGATGTAGGTGCCAGCTTTTTCGGCGGCATGCATCACCATGCTCCCCTCGGGAACCTCAACCTTTTTGCCGTCTAATTCAATTTCAACCATGGGTTTGCCTGTTGTGTTCACTCGCCCGTACCAGGCATGCAAGCTTTGTGCTTGATGTGGTGTTCAAACTCGTGACGGAAATGTTTGATCATGGCGCGAACGGGCATCGCGGCCGCATCGCCGAGGGCACAGATCGTGCGCCCCTGAATGCCATCTGCAACGCGATTCAATTGCTCCAAATCGCTTTCGCGTCCTTGGCCGTTTTCAATGCGTTCCACCATGCGCCACAACCAACCCGTGCCCTCACGGCAGGGCGTGCATTGGCCGCAGCTTTCATGCATGTAGAAATAAGACAAGCGCAATAGACTCTTAACCATGCAGCGCGTGTCGTCCATGACGATGACCGCGCCCGAACCCAACATGGATCCTGCTTTAGCGATGGAGTCGTAGTCCATGTCGGTAGCCATCATGATGTCAGCGGGTAATACCGGCATCGATGACCCACCAGGAATGACAGCCTTCAATTGGCGACCTGGCCGCATACCACCCGCTAACTCAAGGAGCTTGGCGAATGGTGTGCCCAATGGCACCTCATAGTTGCCGGGGCGTTGCACGTCACCACTGACTGAGAAAATCTTGGTACCACCGTTGTTCGGCTTACCGCAAGCCAAATAAGCCTCACCGCCATTGCGAATAATCCAGGGGACTGCCGCGAAAGTTTCGGTGTTGTTAATGGTGGTGGGTTTGCCGTAGAGGCCGTAACTGGCGGGGAACGGCGGCTTGAAGCGGGGTTGCCCTTTTTTCCCCTCGAGGGATTCGAGCAACGCGGTTTCTTCGCCGCAGATGTAAGCGCCAAAACCATGAACGGCGTGCAGCTGGAAGCTGAAGCCCGACCCCATGATCTGGTCACCCAAGTAGCCCGCTGCACGCGCCTCATCGAGCGCGGCTTCGAACCGCTCATAGGTGGCAAAGATTTCGCCGTGGATGTAGTTGTAACCGACCGTGATACCCATGGCGTATGCCGCAATGGCCATGCCTTCGATCACGATGTGCGGGTTGTGCTGCAGAATGTCACGGTCTTTGCAGGTACCAGGCTCACCCTCGTCCGAGTTGCAGACCAAATACTTTTGGCCGGGGAACTGTCGGGGCATGAAGCTCCACTTCAGGCCAGATGGAAAACCCGCGCCGCCGCGACCACGCAAGGCTGACGCCTTGACGGTTGCAATGACCTCATCTTGGGTCATGCCCGGGCCGCCGTCTTTGCCCAAAATCTTACGCAGTGCAGCGTAACCACCGCGCTGCTCGTAGTCTTTCAAGCCCCAGTTGGCGCCAGTCAAATCGGCATAAATTTGGGGGCTGATGTGACGACCGTGAAAACAAGTCTCTTGCCCTGTGGCACGGAAACCGCTGAGGGTTTCAGAGAGATCCAATCCACCTAACAAACCGCTGTCAACGACCGCGTTCATGACTGTGCTCCTTTGCCCGCCACTTGGGCTGCTTTGGCTTTCTCGCGCAAGGCCTCGACCATTTGATCCAGACGCTCATTGCTCATGTTGCTGCACATGTTGCGGTCATTCACCAACATGACCGGTGCATCGGCACACGCGCCCAAACACTCTGACTGCTGCAAAGTGAACAAACCATCAGCGGTGGTTTGGCCCATCTTTACGCCCAGCTTGGTCTCGAGGTAGTGCAATGCGTTTTGCCCACTTCGCAGTTGGCAAGGCAAGTTGGTACACACGTTCAACTTGAACACGCCAACAGGGTGTTGGTTGTACATGTTGTAGAAGGTTGTGACTTCGTGCACCGCCATCTTCGCCATACCAAGGTAGTCGGCCACAGCGGCCTCTGCATCGGCACTAACCCAACCTTGTTCGTCTTGAAGGATAGACAAACAAGCCATCACGGCAGAGCGCTTTTGATCAGCGGGGTATTTCGCGACTTCGCGGTCGAAGCGCGCACGGGTTGACTCAGAGATCATCGATCAATCTCTCCAAACACAATGTCCATGGTGCCGATGATGGCGACCGCATCAGCCAACATGTGGCCACGGGTCAACTCATCCAAGCCTGCCAAATGGGCAAAACCTGGGGCGCGAATTTTCAGGCGGTACGGCTTATTGGCGCCGTCACTCACCATGTAAATGCCAAACTCACCTTTCGGGTGCTCAACCGCAGCGTAGGCCTCACCAGCGGGCACTTTGAAACCTTCGGTGAAGAGTTTGAAATGGTGGATCAACTCCTCCATGTTCGACTTCATGGCCTCGCGGGCAGGCGACGCCACCTTGTGGTTGTCGGTGATGACCGGACCGGGGTTGGCTCGCAACCAGTCAACGCATTGTTTGATGATGCGATTGCTTTGACGCATCTCTTCAACGCGAACAACATAACGGTCGTAGCTGTCGCCGTTGGTACCAATGGCAACATCGAAATCCAATTCGGGGTAGACGTCGTAAGGCTGTGTCTTGCGCAGATCCCACGCGACGCCGGAGCCACGCAGCATGGGCCCCGTAAAGCCCATGTTCAGTGCACGCTCAGCGGTGATCGCGCCCACGCCAACGGTGCGCTGTTTCCAAATTCGGTTGTCCGTTAGCAGCGTCTCGTACTCATCCACATAATTTGGAAACTTCGTACAGAAGTCGTCAATGAAATCGAGCAGCGAGCCCTGGCGGTTTTCGTTCAGGGCGGCAACGCCGCGCGCATTGCGAACCTTGCTGGCCTTGAATTGCGGCATGCTGTCCGGCAAATCACGGTAAACACCGCCTGGTCGGAAATAAGCCGCGTGCATGCGTGCGCCGGAAACGGCTTCATACATGTCGAAGAGCGCCTCGCGCTCACGGAAGGTATAGATCAGGATCGTAGACGCACCGCAATCGTGCGCGTGCGCACCCAGCCACATGAGGTGATTGAGCAGGCGTGTGATCTCGGCAAACATCACACGGATGTACTGCGCGCGCTTGGGGACTTCCAAGCCGAGCATGCGCTCGATGGTCAGGCAGTAGGCGTGCTCGTTACACATCATGGAGACGTAATCGAGACGGTCCATGTACGGCAGCGATTGGATGTAGGTCTTGGTCTCGGCCAGCTTTTCTGTGGCGCGATGTAACAAGCCAATATGGGGATCGGCACGTTGCACGACCTCGCCGTCCATCTCAAGGACCAAGCGCAATACACCGTGAGCCGCAGGGTGCTGCGGACCAAAGTTAAGGGTGTAGTTTTTAATTTCAGCCATGTGTCGTCTGCTTTACAGGTATGGCGACTGCTTACTGCAAGCCGGCGTAGTTGTCTTCACGGATGATGCGCGGCGTAATTTCGCGGTTTTCAATCGTGACGGGCTGGTAGACCACGCGCTTTTGCTCGGCGTCATAGCGCATCTCAACATGCCCAGTAATCGGGAAATCTTTACGGAATGGGTGTCCGATAAAGCCGTAGTCGGTCAGGATGCGGCGCAAGTCTTCGTGCCCTTCGAACATGATGCCGAAGAGGTCGAATGCTTCACGCTCATACCAGTTCGCTGAATTCCAAATGGTGTTAACCGACGCGACGATGGGGAAGTCATCGTCAGGACAAAACACCTTGACGCGTACCCGTTGGTTAAGCGAAATCGATAGCAATTGCAGCGCAACGCAAAAGCGTGGGCCTTCATACTCGCCCTGACCGTACTCGCTGTAATCGATACCGCAAAGGTCAATGAGTTGCTCGAACTGGCAACCGGGTGCGTCACGCAACAACGCAGCGGCTTGTGCGTAGCCAGCGGCCTTGACGGTCACCGTGGTTTCGCCAAGCGCTTGCGTAATGTGGGCGACATGGTCACCCAAGGCAGACTCAAGGGCGGCTTTTAAAGCGTCGGGACTTGCGGGCATTGTCATAACAATATCGATCGTATGGGCGCGTTAAACGCGCGCAATGGTATTGGTGCGGCGGATTTTTTCCTGCAGCTGAATAATGCCGTACAGCAGGGCTTCCGCTGTGGGGGGACATCCGGGAACGTAGATATCAACGGGGACGATACGGTCGCAACCGCGCACCACCGAGTAGCTGTAGTGGTAGTAACCACCACCGTTGGCGCATGAACCCATTGAGATGACCCAACGCGGCTCAGACATTTGGTCGTAAACCTTGCGAAGCGCGGGCGCCATTTTGTTGCATAACGTGCCGGCGACGATCATGAGGTCGGACTGACGTGGGCTGGCGCGGAAGACCTCTGCGCCGAATCGCGCCAAGTCATAGCGGGCGGCACCAGCGTGCATCATCTCGACCGCGCAGCAGGCCAAGCCGAACGTCATGGGCCACAGCGAACCGGTTTTGGCCCAATTGACCATCGAGTCATAGCTCGTTGTTACGAAGCCTTTTTCAAAAACACCCTCGATTGCCATTGCGATAACCGTCCTTACAAGATTAGATGGTGCGGCGTGGCGCTGAGCGCCCGCACGCAGGTGGGCTTACTCCCAGTCGAGCGCACCCTTTTTCCATTCGTAGATGAAACCGACGACCAAAATACCCAGGAAGACCACAACCGCCCAAAAGCCCGTTGCGCCCAAGTCTTTCAAAGCCACTGCCCAAGGGAACAGAAAGGCGATCTCGAGGTCGAAAAGAATAAAGAGGATGGCAACTAAGTAGTAGCGGACATCGAATTTCATGCGCGCGTCTTCGAAGGCTTCAAAGCCGCACTCGTAGGGGGAATTTTTCGCTTCGTCGGGGCGGTTTGGCCCGAGGATGTAGCCCAAGACTTGGGGCAGGATGCCAACAGAGACACCAACCAAAAGAAACAAAATGACGGGTAGGTATTGTTCTAGGTTCATGTCTGTCTATCGTATTTATTGAATGGTGCCGTCGGCGAGACTCGAACTCGCACAGCTTTCGCCACTACCCCCTCAAGATAGCGTGTCTACCAATTTCACCACGACGGCAGTTCTGCAACAGCCTCCTTTTAAGAAGCGCTCAGATCAGCCATAGAGTTTACCCTGAAACCACTGGTTTTTTCTAGCCTGTACCGCGCAAATGCGATTTAGTTACAACACGCAAACACCGATTCGGGTGGGCAAAAAAAATCCTCCCGAGGGAGGATTTTTTATCTAGGAATGGGATTAGTTTTCGGGGATCGCACCAGCGCCCTTGGCAGGTGCGGCGGGCACGGTTGTGGCCGGCGCAGACTCAACAGGGATAGACGCACCAGGTGCAACGCTCTCTAGGATGCTGCTGCCTGACGTACTGGCGCTGGGGCGGTAGCCCACGTATGACAGGAACAAGGTTGACACGAAAAACACGGTAGCTAAGACCGCTGTGCTGCGTGACAAGAAGTTGGCACTGCCTGATGCACCAAATAAGCTGCCTGAGCTGCCGCCACCGAAGGCTGCGCCTGCATCAGCGCCCTTGCCGTGCTGCATCAAGATCAGGCCAATCATGGCCAAGGCGGACAGCAGCTGAACAGCCATCACGATGTTTGTAAACGCGCTCATAAAAGATACTCCGAGACGAAATTAACGTTGATTTCAGTTTTTCTAATTGGGGCATAGTGTAGTGGGTTCACTGCACCGCCCCCCTCAATTAATTCTGTGCGGCACGAATAATGGTTAAAAAATCGTCCGCTTTCAGGGCCGCCCCACCAATCAGTCCACCATCAATATCTGGCTGGGCCAGTAGTTGGGCGGCATTGGCGGCATTCATGCTGCCCCCATACAAAATCTTAATGCGCGTGGCGTTTGGCGTTGCTGCTGCCAACTGCGCGCGAATGACGGCGTGGACCGCCTGCGCTTGCTCGGGCGTTGCCGTTTTTCCGGTACCAATTGCCCACACAGGCTCATAGGCCACCACAATTTCACTGACACAATGACCAACCGCGTGAACGGCCGCAGCCAACTGGCGCTTCACCACGGCATTGGTCTCGCCCGCCTCGCGCTCGGCCAAGGTCTCACCAATGCACACGATAGGCGTGACGCCCTTGGCGAGCGCCGCTTGCGCCTTCTCGCCAACCAAGGTGTCGGTCTCATGGTGGTACTGGCGACGCTCAGAGTGCCCCACCAGTACATAAGATGCCCCAACGTCGCGCAACATACCAGCACTGTTCTCACCTGTAAATGCGCCCTTCTCTTGGATCGACACATCTTGCGCTCCCACCGCAATGGGCGTGCCGTTCAGGCGTTGCGCGACCGCGGCAACATACAAGCTGGGTGGGCACACCAAAATATCGCAGCCATCCAGGCCCGTAAGGCCGTTCAGGATCGCATCCAACAACGACGCGTTGGACGCGTTGTCGCCATTCATTTTCCAATTGCCTGCAATTAATTTTTTCATAGGTGAACCCCGCTCAGTCAGGTGGCTGCAGCCGCTACTGCATACGCCTCAGGCCCCCAGGTCAGTACGATCTTTCCGATGTGCTGATTGGACTCCATGAGCGCGTGTGCCGCTGACGCATCCTTGGCTTCAAAGGTCTTAAATATGATGGGCTTGACGCGCTTAGAGACCAGCAATGGCCAGACCTGCTCATGCAACTTTCGGGCGATAGCCGATTTAAACGCAATGTCACGCGGCCGCAAGGTCGAACCCGTGATGTGTAATCGCTTGCGCAGCACCAGGCCAGCGTTGAAACCCGCGTCAATACCCCCTTGAACGGCAATGATGACCAAACGAGCATCCTCTGCCATACAGGTAACTTCACGGGCAACGTAATCGCCGGCCACCATATCAAGTACCACGTTCACACCGCGACCTTCAGTGATGGCATTGACGCGTTCGACAAAGTCTTCGCGCTTGTAGTTGATCGCATGGTCAGCACCGAATCCGAGGCAAGCCTCACATTTCTCATCAGAGCCCGCTGTGACAATCACCGTCGCACCCAACGCCTTCGCGATCTGAATCGCAGTGACACCGATACCACTCGAGCCGCCTTGGATTAGCAAGGTCTCGCCGGGTTGCAACTGCGCACGGTCGAAGACGTTACTCCATACGGTGAAGAAGGTCTCGGGCAGGGATGCCGCTTCGATGAAGGTCAACCCCGCAGGTACCGGCAAGCATTGTCCGACCGGTGCCGCACAATGCGCCGCGTAACCACCGCCACTGACCAGCGCACACACAGCATCGCCGACAGCAAAACCCGCTGACTTCATGGCCGCTTCATCACCCCCAGTGATCACACCGGCGACCTCCAAGCCAGGCAACGGTGACGCGCCCGGCGGTGGCGGGTACGCGCCTTTGCGTTGCAACACGTCAGGACGGTTGATGCCACTGGCGTACACGCGGATACACACCTCGCCCGCCGCTGCTTCCGGCACGGGTACGGCTTGGAGTGCGAGCACCTCGGGACCACCAAAGGCGCTCATCGCTACGGCTTGCATGGTCATAGGGTGTCAGTTGAGCGGCGCTTCATCTCCGGCAGCTGGGGCGGCTTCCGGTTCCGCAGCAGGTGCGGGCGCGGGTGCACGCTCAAGCAGTGCTTTCATTGACAGCTTGATGCGACCTTTCTCATCGGTCTCAAGGACCTTGACTCGCACCACTTGACCTTCGCTGAGGTAGTCGGTGACCTTCTCAACGCGCTCGTGGGCGATCTGGCTAATGTGGAGCAAGCCATCTTTACCGGGCAACAAGTTGACCAGCGCACCGAAATCCAACAGTTTCGTGATGGGGCCTTCGTAGATGGCGCCCACTTCCACTTCTGCTGTGATCTCTTCAATGCGGCGCTTGGCCTCGTCTGCTTTTGCACCGTCAACTGATGCGATGGTGATGGTGCCGTCTTCCTCGATGTTGATCTGGGTGCCGGTCTCTTCGGTCAGCGCACGGATGGTCGCGCCACCCTTACCGATCACGTCACGAATCTTCTCGGGGTTGATCTTCATGGTGTAGAGACGCGGCGCAAAGCTGGAAACTTCGCTGTTCGCCTCGCTCATCGCTTCTTGCATCTTGCCCAAAATGTGCATGCGGGCTTCTTTAGCCTGCGCCAGCGCGACTTGCATGATCTCTTTGGTAATACCTTGGATCTTGATGTCCATCTGTAACGCGGTCACACCGTCGGTGGTACCGGCCACTTTGAAGTCCATATCGCCCAAGTGATCTTCGTCACCCAAAATATCGGTCAAGACTGCAAAGCGGTTGTCTTCCTTGATCAAACCCATGGCAATACCCGCCACGTGCGCCTTCAGAGGCACACCGGCGTCCATCATGCTCAAGCAGCCGCCGCAAACAGAGGCCATTGAGGATGAACCGTTGGATTCAGTGATTTCACTGACCACGCGCACCGTGTAAGGGAAATCTTCTTTAGCAGGCAATACAGCAGCCAAGGCGCGCTTCGCCAAACGGCCGTGACCAATTTCACGACGCTTCGGGCTACCCACGCGACCCGTCTCACCAGTTGCAAACGGAGGCATGTTGTAGTGCAGCATGAAGCGGTCTTCGAACTCACCTGACAACGCATCAATGCGCTGCGCATCACGCTCGGTACCCAAGGTCGTGACGACCAAGGCCTGCGTTTCGCCACGCGTGAAGAGCGCTGAGCCGTGCGTGCGGGGTAACACGCTGTTGCGAATCTCGATTGGACGCACGGTACGTGTGTCGCGACCATCAATGCGGGGCTCACCAGCCAAAATCTGACCGCGAACAATCTTAGCTTCGATTTCGTGCAGCAAGTTTTCAACGTTCACTGCGTCGTAACTGACGCCATCTGCATCCAAGCCAGCCATGACAGCGGCATAGGCTTCACGCAGGGCTTGCGTACGCACTTGCTTGTTGCGTTCTTGGTAAGCAGCTTCCAACTTGGCGCGGCCGAGGGCTTCAACCTTTTCGACCAGCGCGGTGTCTTGCTCAGGTGCTTTCCAGTCCCACACGGGCTTACCGGCTTCACGCACCAAGTCATGAATCGCGTTGATCGCGACCAGGCCCTGCTCATGACCGAACATCACGCCGCCCAACATCACCTCTTCGCTGAGTTGTTGCGCTTCTGATTCGACCATCAATACGGCCGTCTCGGTGCCTGCGACAACCAAGTCCATTTGTGAAGACTTGCGCTCTGTTTGACCTGGATTCAACACGTATTCGCCGTTGATATAACCCACGCGTGCGGCGCCGATAGGGCCGTTGAATGGGATACCACTGATGCTCAATGCAGCGCTTGTACCGATCATCGCGGCGATGTCGGCATCCACCTCAGGATTCAAGGACAGCGTATGGATCACAACCTGCACTTCGTTGTAGAAGCCTTCAGGGAACAGCGGGCGAATCGGACGATCGATCAAACGTGAGGTCAGTGTTTCGAACTCGCTGGGGCGACCTTCGCGCTTGAAAAAGCTGCCGGGGATTTTGCCGGCTGCATAGGTCTTCTCAAGGTAGTCCACGGTCAGGGGGAAGAAGTCTTGACCGGCTTTGGCTGTGGTCTTTGCAACCACAGTCGCAAGGATCACGGTGCCTTCGATATCCACCATCACGGCGCCAGATGACTGACGAGCGATCTCGCCTGTTTCCATCTTGACGGTGTGTTGTCCCCATTGAAACGATTTCGTTGTTTTCTTAAACATGCTCATTGAATGAACTCCTAAAAAGGTTGCTCAAACAGGCTTGCAGGACACGATGCCATCCCAGAACCACTCATGAACTTCGCGCAATCAGTGCGGGACAACGAATGGTTTTGGAATGACACAGCTTCGACCTGTTTAGCCATGCCTGGGCTGAAAATGGGTCGGTTGACCCGAAATTACATTCCCAAAACGGGGAATGCAAAAGTGCAAAACGCCTGGTTCAGAGCTCTGAACCAGGCGTTGTTCTTTATGCGGCCTCGCGGCGGTGCATTACTTACGCAGACCCAACTTAGCGATCAAGGCCAAGTAACGGTCAGCATCCTTGCTCTTGAGGTAGTCGAGCAATTTGCGGCGACGGCTAACCATACGCAGCAAGCCACGACGACCGTGGTGATCTTTTTTGTTCTCTTTGAAGTGAGGCGTCAAATAGTTGATACGAGCGGTCAAGAGAGCCACTTGAACTTCTGGACTGCCTGTGTCGCCAGCGCCACGCGCGTTGTCTTTGACGATGTCTGCTTTTACGATTCCGGTCATGATGTTTCCTGTTACTTGCGTGACCTGCCGCCGGCTGCACCCGAAAGATACAACCAACCACCTGGCACGTGCCAGCGCCGCCTAACTCCGAGGACTGCAGCGCTAACGGAATTTACACAGCCCTATTGCCGTGCAACCCAGTATTCTAGCTGAGAAAGACTCTTCGCTCTCAGGCTTGGTCGCTTTTCTGCAGCATTGCAACACAAAAGTAATACAAAATAGCGCGCATTAAGAGGATGGGCGTTGCATTTGGCAGGTCGTCGGGAGGCTGGCGTCAGCTGCGCCAATACGCCGGACCACTTTGAACCCATAACCACTACCCTCGACGCCGAACGCTGTGCCCTCAGTGCCTTGCTTTTCCATCTGGGCGACCGCGAGCGGTTGCTGCAGCTGGTGATCGCTCGCGCGCATCTGCGCGGCGTGCCCGCCCAAACTGCCCTGCGATTGCTCTAACGCGAGCGCCAGTGCGAAGGCATCCACGCCAGCATCTTTGGCCTTTGGCCCCACCTGCTTGAGGGCATCGCCCAGCGCTTGCATCATCCACTGCTTGCGCATGTGCATGTAGTCTTGTGCGGGATCAGGGAAGCGGGCTAAAAACTGCTTGTAAAAAGCATCCGACGCAGCGCCACCTTGGTTGGGGAACCACTCTGCGACCGCCAACACCTGTCCGACGCCTGCATCACCCATGGCGGTTGGCGCCCCCAACGCGTTGCCATAGAAGGTATAGAACGTGCCGCCAAACCCACCCTCCTTTGCAGCCTTGACCAGCAGGGTTAGATCGTTACCCCAATTGCCCGTGATGACGGCTTGTGCCCCGCTCGCTTTGATTTTGGCGACGTAAGGCAAGAAATCTTTCACGCGGCCAATCGCATGTAACTCCTCGCCGACGACCGCAATATCGGGCCGCTTTGCAGCCAGTTGGGCCTTGGCTTCACGCACCACACTTTGCCCAAAACTGTAATCTTGGCCAATCAAGTAGACGCGTTTCAAGGTCTCGTTGGCTTGGATCGGATGCATCAATGCTGCCATCCGCATCTGGGCGTGCGCATCGTATCTGAAGTGCCAAAAGCTGCAGCCCTCGTTGGTGAGTGCGGGCTCAACGGCGGCGTAATTTAAAAACACCACGCGTTGCGAAGGCTCACGCACATTGTGCTTGTTGATCGCGTCGATCAGGGCAGCAGCCACTGCCGACGAATTGCCCTGCATCACGATTCGAATACCTTGATCGACCGCAGCGCGAAGTGACGATAACGCGTCCTCAGGGCGCCCTTTGCTGTCGAATCGCACCACCTCAATGGGACGCATGCGCCCGTCAGACCAGCGAATGCCGCCAGCGGCATTGATGCGCTCAGCGCCCCAAGCCAAATTTCGAAATGCGGCCTCACCGGTATTCGCAAACGGGCCTGAAAGCCCTTCGATCATGGCAACACGGATCGGCTCCCCCGTCAAATCGTTGGCGAGTGCAAGCGGTACTGAAGCAGCAAAGCACATTACACCCAGCGTGAATCGTGTCAGCCAGCGGTTCAAAATCGACGTCAACATTCGGTTTTCCCTTAAAGATCCAAGTTCAATCATCAATCGCATCAAGGGGCCAACGCGGCCGCACCTCGAAGCCATAAGCAGGCGGTTGCGTCAGGTCGAACAGACCCGCCTGCCACCGCAGTGCCGCCGCCATGGCGATCATGGCGCCGTTGTCTGTACACAAATCCAGTTCGGGGTAATGCACCCTAACCCCACGGGTGGCACAGGCGTCATTCAGTGCCTGGCGCAAGGAGCGATTCGCGCCCACCCCACCGGCGACAACCAAGCGATTTGCACCAACGGCTTTGACTGCCGCCAGCGATTTCTTCACCAAAACTTCCACGATCGCCGCTTGGGTGCTGGCGGCCAGGTCGGCGCGTTGCTGCGGTGTGGGCACGTCGCCCAACTTATTGAATTGCACCATTACGGCCGTTTTCAGTCCGGCAAACGAAAAATCCAAATCGCCGCTGTGGAGCAACGGGCGCGGCAACTTGAACGCATTGGCATCGCCTTGTGTCGCTAGCGCCGCCAACGCAGGCCCACCGGGATAGCCGAGCCCAAGCACCTTGGCAGACTTATCGAAGGCCTCGCCCGCAGCGTCGTCAATGGTTTCGCCCAACAGGGCGTAATCCCCCACACCGGTAACAGCCATCAACTGTGTGTGTCCGCCAGACACCAACAGCGCAACAAACGGAAATTCAGGGGGGTCTGCACTTAAAAACGGCGACAGCAAATGACCTTCCAAGTGGTGCACGCCCATGGCCGATTTACCCAAACCGGCTGCCATAGAAACCGCCACCCCAGCCCCAACCAGCAGTGCACCGGCCAATCCCGGGCCCCGAGTGAACGCAACCAGATCGATGGATTCGAGGGTGCAGCCCGCCTCCGCGAGCGCCGCATCGGTTAGCGGCAAAACACGCCGAATGTGATCACGACTGGCCAGTTCGGGCACCACACCGCCGTAGGCCTGGTGCATGGCGATTTGGCTGTGCAAACTGGCCCCCAACAGGCGTGGGACCCCCGTCTTTTCCGCCTCTACGACGGCGACGCCTGTCTCATCGCAGGACGATTCAATTCCCAAAATTCGCATGCAGCCC
>JBMTSM010000030.1:0-13541 GCA_049448275.1 Burkholderiaceae bacterium | reverse complement strand
ATCATCAGCGCCAGCGCGCACCAGCTGTGGTTTAACGCTTTTGAGCGCAACGACAACTTTCTACGTGAACTGTTTGTGATGGGGTTTGGCGACTTTGTTGGCACAGTCATCGTGCTGCTCGCACTGGGGGGTGTCGTACGCGTGGTGGGCAAAAATACGGCTGACTGAGCGTTAGGCGCCTGCTGAGCGAACCAGTTGTACCGCCAACCGGTTGTGCTGCTCAATCAAGACCGGTAGATCAACCGTTGTGAGGTGGCCTGCGTCAACCACCACGCGGCCATTCACCACCACATGGTTGGCCTGTGCGCTGGCGCACAGCAGCAATGCGCCGACCGGGTCGTGTACGGCACCGCCCGCGAAGCCGAGGCTGTCCATTTTGAACAGCGCCAAGTCGGCGCAATAGCCTGGGGTAATTTGCCCAATATCCCGCGCACGGCCCAGCACCGTCGCACTGCCACGGGTGCCCAATCGAAGCGCGTCGCGCGGTGTCATTTCAGCAGGACCGAGGTCGCAGCCCAAAAAGGTTCGGCCATCGCGAATCTCGGGCGCCTGCATCGCTCGCCCCACACGGGCCAATAACATGGCTTGCCGGGCTTCATTGAGCAGGTGGGCGGCATCATTGCTGGCGCTGCCATCCACACCCAAACCCACCGGAACGCCGGCATCGACCATCTTGCGAATGGGCGCGATGCCAGAAGCCAAACGCATGTTGCTACATGGGCAGTGCGCAACGCCCGTGCGCGTGGCGGCGAACAGCGAGATACCCTCATCATCCAGTTTGACGCAATGCGCGTGCCATACGTCCTCACCGACCCACCCCAATTCAGCGGCGTATTGCGTTGGTGTGCAATTGAAGTGGGCCTGGCTGTAAGCTAAGTCGTGGTCGTTCTCGGCGAGATGGGTGTGCAAGCGCACACCATGGCTGCGAGCCAACTCTGCCGAAACACGCATGAGGTCTTGGCTGACAGAAAATGGCGAACAAGGTGCCACCGAGACATTGAGCATGGCGCCAAACGAATCGTCATGGTAGGTCTCGATGAGGCGCTGGGTGTCCTTGAGAATGGCATCTTCTCTTTCCACCACGTGATCGGGCGGCAAGCCGCCCTGGCTCTCACCCACACTCATACTACCGCGCGTGGCGACAAAGCGCATACCGATGGCACGCGCACCATCAATGCTGTCATCCAAGCGAACCCCGTTAGGGTAGATGTACAAGTGGTCACTGGTTGTGGTGCAGCCACTCAATAACAACTCAGCCATCGCCACCTGTGTGGACACCCGTACCATCTCGGGCGTCAAGCCCGCCCAAATGGGGTAGAGCCCTTTCAGCCACGCGAACAGCTCGGCGTTCTGACTCACCGGCACAGCCTTAGTCAGGCTCTGCACCATGTGGTGGTGTGTGTTGATCAACCCAGGGATGACCACGTGCCCACGGGCATCGATGACACGATCAGCGGTGTCGGGCAGGGTGTCTGACGGTCCTACCGCCTCGATCACATGATCTCGAATAAAGATGCTGGCGTCTGTCAACTCTTGCTGAGCGTCATTCATCGTCGCAACGACTTGTGCCCGTTTAATGAGTAGCGTCGCCATTGTTCGCCCTGCCTTGTTGGTCTGTTTGTTTATCGAAGCTCAAACCAGCGCGCTATCAACGCACGCTCCTCATCCGTTATACCCGTTGCATTATTCATTGGCATGGCCTTGGTCACCACCACTTGTTGGTAGATGGCTTGCGCGTGGCGGTTGATCCACTCTTCACTGTCCAAGCGAACGCCCTTCATCTGCATGCCCTCGCCGTGGCACATGACGCAGCGCGCCATCATCACCTGCCCTACATCCGCGATCGCAACGGGGATGGCCGCAGGAGGGGTAGCCGCCGATCTATTTGCGACGGGTACAGCAGGACGCATAACAACAATCAAGGCGACAATGACCGCAATGCCCAACCACGCATAGGGTGCGGGGTTCCCATTGCGACCCAGCTTATAACCATGGCGCATCACAAAGAATTGGCGGATCAAGGCACCGGCCGCCATCATTGCCACCAAGACCAACCAGTTATAGGGACCGGTGTACGTGAAGCTGTAGTGGTTGCTGAGCATGGCAAACAGCACCGGCAATGTGAAATAGGTGTTGTGAACGCTGCGTTGCTTACCGCGTTTGCCATGGATGGGGTCTACGGGCTCGCCAGCACCCATCGCCTTCACCATTTTGCGTTGCCCTGGAATGATCCAGAAAAACACATTGGCACTCATGGCAGTGCCAATCATGGCACCGACCAGCAAAAACGCCGCGCGACCGGCAAACACGTGGGTCGCCAACCATGAGGCGCCGACCACCACCAGAAACACCAGTAAGCCGACCCACTTGTCACCCCCTTCGCGCGCACCAATGGTGCGGCATAAGATGTCGTAGATCAGCCAAAAGCCCACCAAGAATGCCAGCGCCACTCCCACAGCCTCGCCCTGCGTCCAGGCAATCAACTGGGGATCGACCATGTAGGTCTGGGCTTGCCACAGGTAAGAAACCGAGAACAAGGCAAAGCCGGTGAGCCACGTGGTGTAGCTCTCCCAGTAGAACCAGTGCAGGTGGGTATGAATCTTTTTCGGCGCCACCATGTACTTTTGCGGGTTATAAAAACCGCCGCCGTGGACCGCCCACATCGCCCCGCCCACCCCTTTTTCGAGCAAGTCAGGTGACTCGGGTTTGATGAGGTTGTTGTCTAAAAAGACAAAGTAAAAGGACGACCCCACCCACGCAATCGCGGTGATGACGTGCAGCCAACGCAGTAGCAGGTTGGCCCAATCCAGTAAATACATCTCCATGTTTGTTCTCGCTTACTCGAAACGGTGCGTCAGCGGGCGCAGCTACACCTGTGTTTGGATCTACCACTGCGGGCGCTGTAGACCACTTCGAGATCGCGAACTGTTGCACGATCCGTTTTAAACGGGCTCCGTGCGCCATGCACCGCGGCGATCGCCGTCAAATTGTATACAAATCGCGCTAAAAGGCAACCTAACGAACGCTTACCGCATTGGCAATGTGCGCCACCAGCGCGTGGGCCAACGCCTGCTTGGGGGCTTCAGGTAGGGCCTGCGTGCCGTCCGCAGTGACCAGCAAAAGGGCGTTATGGTCTCGCCCAAAGGTATCTGGGCCAATATTGCCAACCAATAAGGGCACGCCTTTTTTCGCCCGCTTGGCTTGGGCATTTACCAGCAGGTCATGGCTTTCGGCTGCAAAGCCGACACAGTACAAAGCGCCGCTTTTCGCCCGGTCACTCTGGGCGACTGTGGCCAGAATATCGACGGTCTCTTTGAAGGCAAGCGCCGGTGGTGCGCCAGTGCCATCCTTTTTCATTTTTTGTGTCGCGGGGTGGGCTGCTGTCCAATCTGCCACCGCTGCGCAAGCCACAAACACATCCGCCTGAGGCACCGCCAACTGGACGGCACCCAGCATGTCGTGCGCACTTTCTACATCCACGCGGGTGACACCGTCGGGGGTTGTTAAACCCACAGGGCCTGCAATCAAGGTAACCTCTGCACCCGCCATTTGAGCCGCCTGGGCGATGGCAAAACCCATCTTGCCACTGGATCGATTGGTCAGGCCGCGCACCGGGTCTATGGCTTCAAACGTCGGGCCCGCAGTAACCACCACGCGCCGCCCAGTCAGCAGTTTGGGATGAAAAAACGCATCGAGTGCGCGCAGTAATTCATCAGGCTCCAGCATCCGCCCATCGCCGACCTCACCACAGGCCTGAAAACCAGCCCCCACACCCAAAACATACGCCCCATCAGCAGCAAGCTGCGCAACGTTACGTTGAGTAGCGGGATGAGTCCACATCTCACGATTCATGGCGGGCGCCAGTATCAGCGGCACCCGATCAATGGGACGCGCCAAACACATCAGGCTTAGCAGTTCATCGGCGCGACCATGCAGCAGCTTAGCCATGAAGTCGGCGCTGGCAGGCGCCACCAAAATGGCATCGGCCTCACGACTCAGGTTGATGTGCGCCATGTTGTTGTCGACACCAGCGGCGGTGCGGTCATCCCATTGGCTCATGAATACCGTTCGCCCGCTCAAGGCCTGCATGGTCACCGGTGTGATGAACTGGGCAGCGGCAGGCGTCATCACCACCTGAACTGTGGCACCTGCCTTGATCAAGGCGCGACACAATTCGGCCGCCTTGTAACAGGCAATGCCACCACTCAATCCCAAGACGATGTGTCGCCCCGCGATGCCATGCTTCGGCACAGGCGAACTGATTTTTTCGGTCATGGTCGTAATTTAGCTGACAAATGGGGATTTCGCACATCTGCGCACTGTCAGAAACACGCGCGTCATCCAAAGCCCCATCGACTCCCCTCTATAATTGGAATTTCCACCAGCCGCGAGTGCCACGCACTCGCTCCTGACATGACCAAATTTGTCTTCGTTACCGGCGGTGTGGTGTCCTCTTTGGGTAAGGGCATCGCATCTGCATCACTCGCTGCGCTCCTCGAATCGCGCGGCCTCAAAGTCACCCTCATCAAACTGGACCCGTACCTGAACGTGGACCCCGGCACCATGTCTCCGTTCCAACACGGCGAGGTGTACGTGACGGAAGATGGTGCCGAAACTGACCTCGATCTCGGCCATTACGAGCGTTTCATTGAAACCCGTATGCGCAAGGCCAACAACTTCACAACGGGCCAAATATACAAAAGCGTGCTCGAAAAAGAACGCCGTGGCGACTACCTGGGCAAGACGGTTCAAGTCATTCCGCATGTCACCAACGAAATCCAAGATTTCGTGAAACGGGGTGCAGGCATCGGCACCAGTGAGCCGATCGACGTCGCCATCGTCGAAATAGGCGGTACGGTCGGTGACATTGAGTCCCTGCCCTTTTTGGAGGCGGTGCGCCAATTAAGCCTGCGTATGGGCCCCAACATGGCGGCATTTGTGCATCTCACCTACCTGCCTTGGATTGGCGCTGCTGGCGAACTCAAAACCAAACCCACCCAGCACACGGTCCAAAAGTTACGCGAAATCGGTATCCAACCCGACGCGCTGTTGTGCCGGGCGGACCGCCGCATTCCAGACGAAGAGCGTGAAAAGATCTCCCTTTTCACCAACGTCGCGCCTTGGGGAGTTATATCCATGCCCGACGTAGACACCATCTACAAAGTCCCACGTTTGCTGCACGAACAAGGCTTGGACGGCCTGATCTGCGACAAACTTCGTCTCAGCACGCCGCCTGCCCGCCTGAACCGCTGGGATAACTTGGTACAAGAGGTGACCAATCCACAGGGGGAGGTCAACATCGCGATGGTAGGCAAATATGTCGACCTGTCGGACAGTTACAAATCCGTCAACGAGGCACTGCGTCACGCGGGTCTCAAGAACCACGTCAAGGTCAACATCAGCTACGTGGATTCCGAAACCCTCTCTGCCAGTAACATCCAACAACTCGAAGCGTTCGATGGCATCTTGGTGCCCGGTGGTTTCGGTCAACGTGGCGTTGAAGGCAAGATCTCAACCGCGAAGTTCGCCCGCGAAAGCAAGGTACCCTACCTCGGTATCTGCTTGGGTATGCAGGTCGCCACCATCGAATTCGCACGCCACGTGGCAGGCCTCTCGGACGCCAACTCCACCGAGTTTGATCCCCAGACAAAAACGCCTGTGATTGCGCTGATTGACGAATGGAAAGACGCCGATGGCACGATTCAAAAACGGACAGCCAACTCTGACTTAGGCGGCACCATGCGCCTCGGTGCGCAAAGCTCGGATGTGGTCAAAGGCACCATTGCACATGGCATTTATGGCGATGTTGTGAGCGAGCGCCACCGCCACCGCTACGAAGCCAACGTCAACTACCTGGACCAGCTGCGTGAGGCTGGCTTGCTCATCTCGGCCCTGACACAGCGTGAGCAACTGACCGAGATCGTCGAGCTGCCACAAACCGTGCACCCGTGGTACGTGGGCGTGCAGTTCCACCCTGAGTTCAAGTCAACGCCGTGGGACGGACACCCCTTGTTCAACGCGTTCATCAAGGCGTCATTGGTTAACCGCGCTGCGCGCGCAGCCAGCTGATCGACAGGGCGCTAAGGCGATAAAACACCATGAAACTTTGTAATTTCAACGTCGGTCTGGATCAGCCCTTCTTTTTGATCGCTGGCCCCTGCGTGATCGAGTCAGAACAGCTTCAGATGGACACCGCCGGCACCCTCAAAGAGATCACCTCGGCGCTGGGCATACCCTTCATTTTCAAGAGTAGTTTCGACAAGGCCAATCGCTCAAGTGGCCACACCTTCCGAGGTCCCGGCATGGATGCCGGCCTGGCAATACTGGCGAAGGTCAAGGCGGAGTTGGGCGTTCCGGTGCTCACTGATGTGCACAGCGAAGCGCAAATCGCGGACGTCGCATCGGTTGTTGATGTGTTGCAAACGCCCGCTTTTTTGTGTCGTCAAACCGATTTCATCCGTGCCGTTGCCCAAAGCGGTAAGCCCGTGAATATCAAAAAGGGGCAGTTCTTGGCGCCGCACGACATGAAAAACGTGATCGATAAAGCCCGCGCAGCGGCCAAAGAGGTCGGCCTGCCTGAAGACAACTTCATGGCCTGTGAGCGTGGTGCCAGCTTCGGTTACAACAATTTGGTCTCTGACATGCGTAGCCTCGCCATCATGCGTGAGACCGGTGCGCCCGTTGTGTTTGATGCGACGCATAGTGTGCAACTCCCTGGCGGACAAGGCAACAGCAGCGGTGGCATGCGCGAAATGGTGCCGGTTTTGTCGCGTGCGGCGGTGGCCGTTGGTGTCGCAGGGCTGTTTATGGAAACGCATCCGGACCCCGCCAACGCCAAGAGCGACGGCCCCAACGCAGTCCCCCTGCGCCACATGAAGGCCTTGTTGGAAACCTTGCTCGAATTGGATCAAGTCACCAAGCGCCACCCATTTTTAGAAAATAACTTTAATTAATGAAGGAAAAAAACCTATGAGCGCAATCGTTGACATTGTCGGCCGCGAAATATTAGACAGTCGCGGCAACCCCACCGTTGAATGTGATGTCCTGCTGGAGTCCGGCGTGATGGGCCGTGCAGCCGTGCCCTCTGGCGCATCAACAGGTTCACGTGAAGCCATCGAGCTGCGTGACGGTGTGATGTCACGCTATTTGGGCAAAGGCGTCATGAAGGCCGTTGAGCACATCAACACCGAAATTTCTGAGGCCGTCATCGGTCTGGATGCCTCTGAGCAAGCCTTCCTCGACAAGACACTGATCGACTTAGATGGCACCGATAACAAAGGCCGGATGGGCGCGAATGCGATTCTGGCCGTGTCTATGGCCGTTGCACGGGCAGCGGCAGAGGAAGCTGGTTTACCCTTGTACCGTTACTTTGGTGGCATGAATGGCGTGCAATTGCCGGTGCCCATGATGAACGTGGTTAACGGCGGCGCCCACGCCAACAACAACCTGGACTTGCAAGAGCTGATGATCATCCCCGTCGGTGCACCCAGCTTCCGTGAGGCGCTGCGTTGGGGTGCAGAGACCTTCCACGCCCTGAAGAAAATTTTGCACGACAAAGGTATGAGTGTTGCGGTGGGCGACGAGGGTGGCTTTGCACCCAACGTCGACAGCCATGAAGCGGCGATCCAACTCATCTTGGATGCCATCAGCGCAGCGGGCTATACCCCGGGCGAGCAGATCGCACTGGGCTTGGATTGCGCCGCCAGTGAGTTCTACAAAGACGGCGTCTACTGCTTGGACGGTGAAGGCCTCAAATTGAGCGCCGAAGCCTGGACCGATATGCTGGCCACCTGGGTCGACAAGTACCCCATCATCAGCATCGAAGATGCCATGGCTGAGGGCGACTGGGACGGCTGGAAGCTGCTCAGCGACCGCCTCAAATCCAAAGTCCAGTTGGTGGGCGACGATCTGTTCGTGACCAACACCAAGATCCTGAAAGAAGGCATTGAAAAAGGTATTGGTAACTCCATCCTCATCAAGATCAACCAAATCGGTACCTTGACAGAAACCTTCGCCGCGATTGAAATGGCCAAGCGTGCCGGCTACACCGCCGTGATCAGCCATCGCTCTGGCGAGACGGAAGACAGCACCATTGCAGACATCGCAGTGGGTTTGAATGCCGGTCAAATTAAAACAGGCTCACTGAGCCGCAGCGACCGCATGGCCAAGTACAACCAACTGCTGCGTATCGAAGAGGATTTGGGTGAAGTTGCTCAGTACCCAGGGCGCGACGCCTTCTATAACTTGCGTTAACCATCTATGAAGATCCGCCCTTACCTCGTGCCCGGTACCTTGGCTTTATTGCTGCTGATACTGCAAGGGCAACTGTGGTTTGGGCGGGGCAGTATCCCCGATGTGAAACAGCTACGGGACAAACTGGCGACCTTAGAAGCAGAGAACGCTGAACTCAAGCGGCGTAACGAGCAGATTGCCAACGAGGTGCGCGACTTGCAAGAAGGTCTTGAGGTCATCGAAACCTACGCGCGCAAAGAGCTTGGCATGCTGAAGAACAACGAGATCTTCGTGCAATACGCCAAGCCCAACGAAAAGGCCGCCACCAACGGCAAACCCGCTTCTGCGGGTCAGTGATTTGCAACCCGTCGTCATCGAACTTTTAGGCGGCGAGAGCACCGGCAAGTCCACACTGGCCGCCAACCTGCGCGACACCGCGCAAGCCCACCATATCCCACACCGACTGGTATCCGAGCATTTGCGCGAATGGGTCGAGGCCCACGGTCGTACCCCAACAGCCGATGAGCAAGCCGCCATTGCGACCTCTCAACACAGCGCCATTCAAGACGCGGTCGCAACGCTGACCAGCGATCCTCAAGCCAGCGAAGACGCGATTGGTCTGGTATTCGCAGACACCAGCGCACTGCAAACAGCGGCCTACAGCGCCCATTACTTTTCAGACCACCGGCTAGGGGCAACCACGGTTACAACTTACCCGCCTGGTGTGCGATGTATCCGACTCTTGATGGGGCTGGACCTGCCCTGGACCGCTGACCCCGGTCAGCGCGACGGTCGCACGGCACAAGAAGCGGTCGACACACACTTGCGCGACCACCTGCATGCCCACGCCCTGCCCTTTCAGGTGATTTACGGCAAAGGTCCCGCCCGTACGCAAGCTGCGTGGACCGCCATCGCCAATGGGTTGGCACGCGAGAACTGGCTGAGTCCACAACCCACTGCCCAACGGCGAACGGACTGGGTGTGTCAAGACTGCAGCGACCCCGACTGTGAACTGCGCTTATTTACTGGCTTGCTGGCAGGCAACGCCAAGCGGTTCAGCGTTAAATAAATCGATCTAGCCACCAAATAGTTACTGCGTCGCCCACTTCGACGGTCGGCTGCTCATGCGATAAAACAACCAAACAGTTGGCGCGCACCATGCCACTCAGCACGCCAGACCCCTGGTTGGGTAATACCGATACCGTCAACGAACCATCTGCATCGAATGAGGCGACGCCCCGCTGATACTCGGTACGGCCCGGTCGTTTACGGATTTTTTCGACGCTGCGCGCCACCGCCATCGGCAGTGGGGTGGGCTCAGCTCCTGCAAGCGTCTGAAGTGCCGGGCGAACGAACGCCAAAAATGTCACCATCACGGCGACCGGATTACCCGGCAAACCAAACACAGGGCAGCCATTCACGCGCCCAACAGCCATGGGGCGTCCAGGGCGCATGGCGACGCGCCAAAACGTCACATCGCCCAACTGCCGCATCATGGCTTTGGTGTGATCGGCCTCGCCGACACTCACGCCGCCACTGCTGATAATCATGTCGGCCTGCGCTGCGGCTTGCGTGAAAGCAGCGGCAAGTTGCGCGGGGTCGTCTGGGATGACACCCATGTCAATGGGCGTCGCACCCCATGAGCGAAGCAACGACAACATCACCCACCGGTTACTGTCGTAAACCGCACCGCTGCGAGGCGCATCCCCGAAACTCAATATCTCACTGCCGGTTGAAAAATAAGCCACCCGAGGACGCCTGACCACCACAGCCGAATTGATGCCTAAACTCGCCAGCAAGCCCACAGCAGCCGCATGCATGACCTGCCCGACCGGTACGGCGACACCACCCGCTTGCAAATCTTCGCCCGCAAAGCGACGGTTATCACCGGCGCGTAAACCGCCCCCTTTGATGATCACCGTGTCACCCTCGCGGGTACACAGTTCGGTCGGCACCACGGTATCAGCACCAGCTGGCATGACGGCGCCCGTCATGATGTGTACACACGTGCCCGTCTCAACCGGCGTATCCGCCAGCCCGGTATCGCCAGCCAAGCGCTGCCCTGCGA
Organism: Burkholderiaceae bacterium; assembly: GCA_049448275.1. Classification (GTDB taxonomy): domain Bacteria; phylum Pseudomonadota; class Gammaproteobacteria; order Burkholderiales; family Burkholderiaceae_C; genus RS62. Next base: position 3,241 of record JBMTSM010000030.1, on the reverse strand, counting down.
CGGTTAGGCGGAGTGGGCGCTCACCATCCCAGTCGCCATAGGTGAAAGCGTAGCCATCCATCGCCGAGTTGTCGTGAGGTGGAACGCTGATGGGAGAGATCACAGGCTGTGCCAACACGCGACCCGTCAGGTCCCCGATGTCAACCGTCTCGTGGTTACTCGGATCGGCCCTGAGGTCAGCCACCAACGCACAGGTGGTCGCGACCACGTCGGTCACGTGTACCGATTGTGGGTCATACCCTGCGAGCTCTGCGGTAATTTCAGCAAGCGTTTTCATAAGACGTCTCTCGCCATCACAGTTTTTCACCCTTTAAGAATAAATTAGCTGATGGGGCTTGGTGTGCCATCACCGTTTCATCAAAAAAATCGGCAGCAGGCAAATCGACCAGTACCTGGCCACCCTCCATGTATATGACCCGCGTCGCCAAGCGCTTGACCTGCCCCAAGTTATGGCTTGAGAAGACCAGGGTACGTGGCAAGCCCGCAGCAGTCGGTTGGCTATCCACGTACTCGGAAACGACGGTCTCCACATCGCGTTTGGCGTGCGGATCAAGGCTGGCAGTTGGCTCGTCCAATAACAGTACATCAGGCTTTGTCACCAAACATTGGCACAGCGCCACGCGCTGCAACTGTCCGACGGATAACTGCATGGCTGAGCGTGACGTCAAGTGCGAGAGCGCTAACTGACTCAGCTGCGCTTCCGCCAAGGTCTTGGCATCTCGCCAAGGTGTGCCACGTAGCCAAGCGGCCAAGGCGACGTTATTGCGCACGCTGGTCCTCAACAAGTGCGGCGTCTGCGCCAACAGCGACTGCTTGAAACCCGCAGCTTTCTCGTAGCTGCCAGCCGTTATCGGTAGCAAGCCATTTAGGACCCGCAACAAGGTACTTTTGCCACAACCGTTGCTGCCCACCAAAGCAACACGCTCACCAGCATGGATACGCAAATTTAGGCCCGCCAATGCATACGAATCGGTAGCGTTGCGCTGCAATTGCACCGCGAGGCCAGTCAGGGCCCACAACGCAGGGGCCGTCATGCGGTAGCTCCTCGGGGGGAATCGTCATTTGCGGCGCCTTGGCGGCCCGCGCGTACCACCCACCCCATCAGCACGTTGAGCAACAAAACCACCACCAGCAATACGATGCCCAGTCCTAGGGCAATCGGAAGCTCACCTTTGCTGGTCTCTAGGGCGATACTGGTCGTCATCACGCGGGTGAAACCCTCCATATTGCCGCCAACAATCATCACAGCCCCTACTTCCGAGACTGCACGACCGAAACCCGTTAGGACCACCGTCATCAGGGCAAAGCGCTCGTTCCAAGTGAGCAGACAAGCGCGCATCAAAGTACCCGCGCCCATTGAACGCAGTCCTTCCCCTTGCATTCGATCAGCTTGGGCAATCACTTGGCGGGTGAGTGCTGTGACTACAGGCAGTACCAAAATGGTCTGTGCCACCACCATCGCTTTGAAAGAAAACAGCCACCCCAAGAAACCCAAAGGGCCAGAGCGCGACAATAAAAGGTAAACCGCCAAGCCCACTACGACGGAAGGTAACGCCAAGCTCGTATTCAGAATGGTGAGCAGGGCACCTCGCCCCGGAAAGTCACGCAGCGCCAAGAACGAGCCTGCGGACAAGCCCAACACGCAAGCCAGCGCGCACGCAATGGCGCTCAAGGCCAAAGATCGTCCGACCACGGCATAAAGCGCAGGGTCAAAGCTGACCAGCAGTTCCCAAGCGATCAATAAGCTGTCAACAAACATCGCAGAGGAGCGCCTAGGCGATCAAGACCTCAGCGCCCACCTTCTCGGTAAACGCGATCCGATCAGCGTCGTTGTAGATCAAGAAGTGCTGACCCGAGCAACGACCCACCAATGTGAGGTTGACGCGTTTGGCCATCTCCAAGCCCATGTTGGTGACGCCCGATCGCGAGAGTAAGAAAGGAATGCCCATCTGGGCCCCTTTAATTACCATCTCGGAAGTCAAACGGCCGGTGGTGTAGAACACCAGATCGTCACCGGCAATCGCATTGAGGCACATCCAACCGGCAATGGCGTCCACCGCGTTGTGACGCCCGACGTCTTCAACAAACATTTGGCACACACCGTCTTTAAACACGGCACAGCCGTGTACGGAGCCCGCCTGTTTGTAGATGGAGGGTTGGGTACGGATGGCCGCGACGATGTCGACCAAAGTCGCCTGCGACAGGGTCGCGCGCGGTAATTCGATCCCATCCATATCGGCCTGCACGTCGCCAAACATCGACCCTTGCCCGCAGCCCGTCGTCACGGTTCGCTGCCGCTGAGCGTCATTCCAGAGATTCAGTACCTCAGGGTGTGTGGTGACGGCTGCTGCCTGAACGTCCCAGTCAACCTGGATACTGATGACGTCTTCAATCGCGCGAATCAATCGCTGGTTCTTGAGCCACCCCAATACCAAGGCCTCAGGTTCACCACCCAACGTCATGAGCGTCACCAGCTCTTGCTTGTTGACAAAGATGGTCAACGGCCGTTCGCCTGGGATGTGCAAAACTTTTTTACGCCCAGCCTCATCGGTCACCTCAACTTCGGTAACCAATGGCACTGACGCGTGACTCAGTTGGGGGCGATACATGGCTCTGTGGGTCTATCCGACCTGCTCTAATTGGTTCAGTTCAGCCAAGGTATTGGCGTTAAAGAATGCTGCAGGGTCATCAAACGGTACTTCGATCGCACCGATCGAACCTGTCCAAGCATCAATCTTGCGACCCCCATTTTGCATGAACACGCTCAAGCTGTCGTAGAGGTCACCGCGTATCAACAAGAAGACCGGGTGTGTTTGACGACGTCCATCCGCTTCGACCGTAACCGGCATGGCTACCGGCGCATCGACATGCTCAGCGGCCTCAAGCAAACGGGCAACCAGATCGGTGGGAAGGTGTGGGGTGTCGCAGGGTACGACCATCATCCACTCGGTTTCGCAATACGGCAATCCCGCCAACATGCCCGCCAAAGGGCCTTGAAAATCGGCGCTGGCATCGGGTACCACGGTGCGACCGAATCCCTCGTAGGCGCCCAAATTTCGATTCGCGTTGATCACCACATCAATCACCTGCGGCGCCAAGCGCCACAGCACATGCATGGCCATTGGCATACCACGCAGGGGCTGTAAACCCTTATCGGTACCGCCCATGCGGCTGCCGCGGCCGCCTGCCAAAATCAACCCCGTGACGCGATCGGCTGTCATGGGTTATCCACCGCATCTAG
>JBMTSM010000029.1:0-13615 GCA_049448275.1 Burkholderiaceae bacterium | reverse complement strand
GTCTTGCTCTCGCCAGACTTCATGCCACGGCAGGCGTCTTCGAACTCTTTCAACATCTGGCCATCGCCAACGATGAATTGGAAACCATCAGCTTTACCGCCTTCAAAAGGCACGCCGTCGATGGAGCCTGCGAAGTCAATCGTGACACGGTCACCGTCTACAGCCGCCTCGGCAGCGGGGCGCTGCGCGAAGGTACGGCGCTGCTTGCGAAGAATATCAACGGTTTTGTCGATCGCTTCTTCAGTCACGGCAGCAGTGAGCTTCTCGACTTCAACGGTCGTCAGATCGGCCAGCTTCACTTCGGGATAGACCTCGAAGATCGCTTCAAACGCCATTTCGCCGTCGGCAGCTGAATCTTTCTGGTTGATCTGGGGTGTGCCAGCAACCTGCAACTTGGCTTCAGTGGCAACCGCCGCGAAGGCCTCGCCCACTTTGTCGTTCATGACTTCGTACTGCACTGACGCGCCGTACATTTGAGCGACCACCTTGGCGGGCACTTTACCGGGACGGAAACCATCCACTTTCACTTGACGAGCCAAGCGCTTGAGACGATTCTCAACTTCGGTCTCAATCGCGCTCACGGGCAAAGTCAGAGTGACTTTACGCTCGAGCTTCTCCAGTGTCTCCACATTCACAGCCATCACAAACTCCTGCTAAGCGGCCCCGCATGGCCCGACCCGATGTCCGGCTCAGACGAGGCTCAAAAACTGATTGGATCGCATTGGGCGGGGATTCGCTAAGGTCACAACGACAGCACCCAATACGCATGATTTCTAACGGGAACCCGAGTAAAGCCGAGCTCCTGCAAAGCCTTCTATTGTATCAATATCCCAGCCCTCAAAATTAGAGGAAGCAGGAAGGGGGCTTGGTGCAAGCTTGCCACCGTTTAGTTCTTTCGTACTGGTTTGGAGCCCAGGGGGCCCTCTCCGAAAGAGGGGGTGGTGCGACTGACTGGACTCGAACCAGCACACTCTTAACGAGCGAGAGGACCTAAACCTCTTGCGTCTACCAATTTCGCCACAGTCGCAACGACACGCTGTCACTATTGTAATCGCGAGAAAGGGGCGTTTTGCGCATCGGCGACAATACGGCCATGCGCTCGAACCAGACTGGGGTGGACCATTATGAAAACTTCCCCGTGGCAAGTTGGCTTTGTCCAGCACGCCTGCGTGCCCCTATTCGCGCCATTTATTACTTCGCGCGCGCTGCTGACGACGTTGCGGATGAGGGCGATGATCACACCGATCAGCGACTAGCCAAGTTGGCGCAACTACAAGACGACCTGCGGCGGGTCGCAACTGGCGAAAAGGCGACGACGCCCTACGCTGCAGTGGTCGAGCCGTTAAGGCCTTACCTCGCCGCTGGTCTACCGAGGGGCTTGCTGGAGGACTTGCTCAGCGCCTTCATGCAAGACGTGACCTACACCGCCCAAAGCCAGCGCTACGAGAACTGGCCTGATTTGTTGGACTACTGTCAACGCTCTGCCAACCCGATTGGGCGCTTGCTTTTGCACTTGTATGACGTGAACAAGCCAACGGCACTGATTGCCAGTGACGCCATCTGCTCCGCCTTGCAACTCATTAATTTTTGGCAAGACTTATCGCAAGACATCCCACGCGGTCGCTTTTATATTCCGGTTACCGTGCTGGCACAGCATGGACTCCCGCCGCAAACCCAACTTGATCGCGTACCACCGGACATCGGTAAAGCCGTGGTGCGCACCCTGGTCGACCATGCCCGGACCCTCATGCAGGCCGGTATCACGGTGGTCAAAGCGGTCAAGGGCAGAGGCGGCTGGGAATTAGCCGTTGTCATTGAAGGGGGTTTACAGGTCCTACGTAAAATAGAGCGGCGCGACTTTGACGCGGCCCACAAGCGGGTCAAACTCAATGCCCTCGATGGTGTTGAGGTGGTTTGTCGTGCGCTTCTTCTTAAGTGCCGCAGTTGGTTCCGATAGGCACGCCATATTTTCTGTCAACATAAATAAAGCCCTCACTATGCGCCGTACGTTCGCCCCGATTCGACTGGTTGCGCTTGCCTTGCCCGTGTTCTCACTGGCCTTGGTATTGCCAACAACCGCGATCGCAGAAAGCAGTATTACCGTCAAAGCGGTCTCATTCAAAGACATTGCCATCTACCCTGAGCAAAATGTGCCGGCGCAAGTCGTCGCAGCCAACCAAGTCCTGATTGCGGCGCAAATTTCAGGCGTTGTGCAAACATGGCGCGTCGACGCGGGTGCCAAAGTCAACCGCGGCACGACCTTGGCACAACTGGACCCACGCGACATGAGCTTGGCATTGGCCCAAGCGCAGGCCGCCCAAAAAGCGGCGCAAGCCCGCCTGGATCTCGCCAAGCAACAACTGGCCCGCGCGAAAGAATTGGTCAAGCAAGGCTTCTACTCCAGCGAAGCGCTCAACCAGCGTGAAACTGAAGTCGCGCTGCTCGATGCCGATCTGAGCGCCCGCACCGCAGCGGTGGCAAGCGCGAAGCACACCCTCACAAAAACCAATATCACGGCGCCCTTCAACGCCGTCGTGGTGCAGCGCATGGCCCAGGTGGGCAACACCGTTGCACCTGGCACCCCTCTGTTTGAGCTGGTAGATACAGCCCCCCCAGAAATCACCACCGACCTCTCGGTTGCGCAAGCCAACAGCCTGAAACGGGCGACCGACATTCGGTGGGCCACCCCGGGTCAAACAGCCACCCAGAGCGTCTCGCTGCTGCGCGTCATTGCCACCGTTGACAGTCGCACCCGTAATCAAACGGCGCGCTTGAAGTTCACGCGCTACGGCAAGTCCGCGCCCCTACCCGGCGCCAACGGCAGCCTCCGTTGGAAGGACAGCCAGCCCCACCTGTCGCCCAGTGCCTTGGTCCGTCGCGGAGCGCACATGGGCTTCTTCACCATCGCCGATGGGCGCGCCGTCTTTAACCCCTTGCCCAACGCGCAAGAAAGCCGGCCCGCCCCCATTGACCTCGCGCCTGACACCGCCATCATCATCCAAGGCCAAGCGCAATTGCAAGACGGTCAAGCGGTGACGGCGCTATGAGCTTTTATCGCCGCCTCATTGCCAACCACCCGTCGGCCAACATCGCCTTTGTGGTGGTGATCCTGCTGGGCATCTTGAGCTACAGCTCGATGCCCCGCGAGCAAGATCCCGAGATCAACTTCAACTGGGTCAACATCACCACTGACCTACCGGGTGCCACGGCCGAGGAAGTTGAGCGCCTCGTCACCAACCCACTCGAAGACGCGGTGCGCGGCGTTGCTGATATTCGTTTCGTGCAATCAAACTCTCGACCCGCCGTGTCCAGCTTGTTGGTGCGCTTCCGCGAACTATCGGATGCCGCATTCGATAAGCGCATCACCGACCTGCGCCGCGAAGTCCAAAACAAAGCGGCGAGCGAACTCCCTGATGCGGCCAGCGAACCGCGCGTCATGGAGATGACCACCTCCAACGGTTTCCCGACCGCCTCTATTTTGTTGCAAGGGCAAGCGGATGATGAAAACCTGCGCCTCAACGCGCGCCGCATTAAGGAAGAAATCGAGCGCATCAGCGGCGTCGACCGGGTCTCTGCCAATGGCCTGCGGTCACCTGAACTGAAAATCATCCCCGATGCCCAGGCCCTTGCCGCACGTGGCCTCAACGCCGCCGATGTTGCCGATAGTCTGCGGTCGCTGTGGCGTGACACATCGGCCGGCACCATCCGCACCACCGATGGCAGCTGGTCAGTGAGCGTCAACGGTGTCACCACCGATGCCGAAGTTATAGCCTCGTGGCCCGTGCTGTCGAGCACGCGTCCTGGTGTGTCAGCGCGACTGGAAGATGTGGCCCGCATCGAGCAAAGCCGTGGTAAAGCGGTTCAATATGCCAGCAGCAACGGTTTGCCCGCGGTATCGATGGCGGTTACCAAAAAGTCAGGCACCAACACTTTGGCCTTGGTTGACCGTCTTGATGAATACGTCCAGCAAAAGAACCCCAGCCTCGCCGAGCAAGGCCTCAGTCTGACCCTCAGCGACGATCAAACCATCCCCACCAAACGCGCCATCGGCATCATGGAAACCAACGCCCTGTTGGGTGCCATCATGGTGTTGGCTGTCTGCTGGTTGTTCTTGGGTTTAAAGGTCGGTCTGCTGATCGCGTTGGGTATCCCGTTTTCGTTGTTGGGCACCTTCGCCATCCTCAACGGCATTGACAACACCGTCAACGTCTCGGTTCTGTTGGGCGTCGTGATTGCTCTGGGTATGCTGGTCGACGACGCGGTGGTCGTGGCCGAGTCTATTTATTACCGCATACAGCGCGGGCAAGACACCATGCAAGCGTGTATTGACGGCGTCTCCGAGGTCGCCACGCCCGTCGTGGCCTCAGTCGCGACCACCATGGCGGCGTTCTTGCCGCTCATGCTGTTGCCCGGTATTTTGGGCAAGTTCTTGTTTGTGATTCCCTTCGTCGTCACGATTGCGTTGGCTATTTCGTTGGTCGAAGCCTTTTGGATGATGCCCGTCCACATCGCCAGCCTGAGGCCGGCCAAAGCCAGTCTTGAGAGGGAAGATTGGCGCAAACGCCTGAATCGCAAAATCCGCCTGCGCTACGGCAAAGCCTTGGCCTACGCCCTGCGTCGCCCCAAGCGGTTGGCGTTAGTCAGCCTCATGGTCGTGGTGTCCGCCGGCGCGCTGTTGGCCAGCGGCGTGGTACGGGTACAGTTCTTCGCGTTCGACCCCATTCGTATCTTCTACGTCAACGTGGACATGCCCTCCAACGCCTCGTTGGACGAAACCATCGGCGCCGTCAACCAACTGGAAGCCCGCGTGCGTGAGCGCGTCAATGGCGTGGGCGATGGGCAGGAAGCCCGTGCCATCACCGGTTTAGCTGGCGTCAAGTTCACCGATACAGCGCCCGTCTATGGCGACTCATATGGGCAGATCATGGTGGCGCTGAACCCGCTAAGCCCGCAGTCGCGCTCGGTCGAAGCCATCATCGCCGGTATGCGTGAGGCCGTAGAGACAGCGCCAAGCGCAGGTAAAAAAACATTCACCACCCTGTCGGGTGGCCCACCAGCGGGTAAAGCCGTGGCCGTCAAAGTGCGCGGCGATGACTTTGATGAAATTCAACGCGCCGCCGAAGCCCTCAAGGCGATAGCGCGTGACATTCCGGGCATATCGGATGTGCAAGACGATAACTTGCCGGGCAAGCCACAGTTCACGCTGCGTGCCAACCCTGATGCACTGCGCGATAACCATGTAAGCGCCGCGTTGCTTGCACGATTGGTCCGGATCAGTATTGACGGCGAGCTCGTCGCCTTCACGCGTGACGCGGGTGACAAAGTTGAACTGCGGGTCATCGCCAACCGCAACGGCAGCGACGCTGACCTGCGCAGCATCGACACCGTGCTCGACACGCCCATCGCACTGCCCAATGGCTCGCTCACCCGATTGGGGGCGCTGGTTGAGGCCGACATGAAACCCTCGCGCGGCATCATCAAGCACTACAACTTCAAGCGTACCGTTACCGTTGAGGCTAATCTTGATAAAACCATCACTGACACCGCGGTTGCCAACCAAATCCTCAAAGATGGCTGGGCCACCATTGCCGACCAATACCCGGCAATTAGCCTCGATTTCTCCGGTGAATTAGAGGACATCGAGGAAAGCCTGAACGCCATGAAAGTGCTGTTCTTGCTGGGCATCGGCATCATGTTTTTGATCTTGGCGGCGCAATTCTCCAGCTATTTCCAACCGCTGATGATCCTCATGACCGTGCCACTCGCGTTCACCGGTGTGGCGTTTGGCTTGGCTATCTCGGGTAACCCACTATCGCTGTACACCATGTACGGTGTGATTGCACTGACCGGTATTGCCGTCAACTCGGCCATTGTGCTGATCGATGCTGCCAACGAACGCAAGCGCGCCGGTTTCACCACCACCCACGCCATCGTGCAAGCGGCACGCCGCCGCGTCATGCCTATACTCATCACCAGTACCACCACCATTGGTGGCCTGTTTTCATTGGCGTTCGGTATTGGCGGCAAGAGCCTCTTGTGGGGGCCTGTGGCAGCCAGTATCGTGTGGGGATTGGCATTTTCAACCGTCCTCACGCTGTTCGTGGTCCCGTTGCTATACCTGACGTTCATGCGTGATCGCAAGTCCAAAACACCTCAACCGGCATGACCCCACAAGCCTACGTTCAACAAAAAGCTGCCGCTTCGGGCAGCAGCTTTTACTACGCGTTCTTGTTTTTGCCACCGCCAAAGCGATCGGCCATCACGGCGTTTTACGCCTTCTGCCGCGAAATAGACGATGTTGTAGATGAGGTCACCGACACCTCGGTGGCGCAAGCCAAACTGGGCTGGTGGCGGACCGAGGTGGCTCGGCTCATGCAAGGTGCCCCCACCCACCCGGCGATGCAAGCGCTTGAGCCGCATCTCAGCAACTACCGCATCACGTCCGAACACCTCAACGCCGTCATTGATGGCTGCGAGATGGACCTGACCCAAAACCGCTACCTCGACTACGCCAACCTGCAAACCTATTGCCACTTGGTCGCCGGTGTCGTGGGCGAAGTCGCCGCACGCATTTTTGGCCAGAGTCAGCCTGAAACCACCGCCTACGCGCACGCCATGGGCCAGGCCTTTCAGCTTACCAACATCATTCGCGACGTTGGCGAAGACGCCATGCGTGGTCGCATTTATCTACCCATCAACGAGCTGCAACAGTTTGACGTGAAGGCGCACGAAATCTTGAATCGCCAAATGTCTGATCGCTTCCAGGCGCTCATGCGCTTTCAAGCCGAACGCGCGCACGGCCTCTACGATCAGGCCCTTACCCTGCTGCCATTGGGCGACTACCGCTCACAAAAACCCGGCCTCATGATGGCCAACATCTACCGCAGCTTGTTGCGCGAGATTGAGCGTGACGGCTTTACCGTTCTCGATCGTCGCACCAGCCTCACGCCTTTGCGCAAGCTCTGGCTGGCCTGGAAAACACAAGCCTTCGGCTGGGTGGCATGACCATTCACGCCAGACACACCGCCGTCATTGGTGCCGGTTGGGCGGGCTGTGCCGCTGCCATTCGCGCGATTGACCAAGGTGATCAAGTCACCCTGTTTGAGGCCAGTCACCATGTCGGTGGTCGTGCGCGAGCGCTTGAGGGCGCGCCGGGTTTCGACAACGGTCAACACATCCTGATAGGCGCATACACCGCCACACTGCAACTCATGCAGCGCGTGGGCATCGACCCCAGCGCCCTGCTGGTGCGTGCCCCGCTCGATTTACGCGATTGGCTGCAACGCGGTTTCGCCATGCCTGCACGGTCCGGCTTAAGTCCTGCGCTTGCAGCGGCATGGGGCATCTGGCAATCACCGTGGCGATTAAGCAATCGTTGGCATACGCTTTGGCGCATGGCGCAGTGGCAGTGGCGTGGTTTTCGATGTGAGCCCCACCAAACTGTTACCGATCTGTGCCAAGGTTTGCCCACTGAGGTCATGCAAGGCCTCATCGATCCGCTGTGCATCAGCGCACTCAACCTACCGCCATCGCAAGCCAGCGGTGCGGTGTTTTTGAGGGTCCTGCGTGACGCCGTAATGAGTGCGCCGGATAGCAGCGACAGCCTCATCCCGCGTGTTGACTTGGGCGCCTTGCTGCCTGCGCCTGCGATTGGCTACTTACGACAGCGCGGCGCACACATCAAGTTGGCCCACACCGTGACAGCGGTTCAACGCAATGCCGTTTCCAACAAGTGGCACGTCAATACACAACAGTCAAACCTGTACCCAGACGCTTTTGAACGCGTGGTGATTGCCACCCCTGCTCCGGTGGCGGCGCGCTTGGTTGCCAGCATCGCTCCCGAGTGGGCTGAAACCGCTGCCGCCTTGCAGCACACGGCCATCGCTACGGTCTATGCGCGCATCGAGGGGGGGCTTCCGCGCCCCATGGTGGCCACGCCGAGCGACAACCCGGACGCTGCACAGTTTTTCTTTGACCGAGGCGCACTATTGGGCGCCTCACAAGCTGGTGTGGTTGCCGGCGTCGTGAGCCATGCTGTCGGCAGTCGCGAGTCTATTACCGACGCCGTCATTGCCCAACTCAACGCCCAATTACTCGCCACTGGACCGCGCGCTCAATGGCTGCAAACCGTGATCGAGAAGCGCGCCTGCTTTGCCTGCACCCCCAATGTAAAACGCCCTTCACCGAAGATCAGCGAAGGGCTTTTAGCCTGTGGCGATTATGTGCATGGCCCCTACCCCTCAACACTTGAGGGGGCGGTGCGAAGCGCCGAAGTGGTTTAGATCACAGAGATCGCATCCTCTTGAGGGGGAACCATGGCACCAATGATGTCTGACATCGTGATGATGCCCATCAACTTACCCTTTGAGTTCACGACATTGGCGGTCTCTTTGCCCTCGGCACTCATGATGCGTGCAGCCTCTTCGATCACCAAGCTGGCGTCGACGGTTGGCCCGTCAACACCCTCGCCGGGCGCCATCAAAGTCTTGCAGCGAATCACGCGGCCGCGGTTCACATCACGCACAAAGCTGGAGATGTAATCATCGGCCGGCTTCAGAACGATCTGCTGCGCAGTGCCCTGCTGCACCACTTGGCCGTCGCGCAAAATCGCCACCTGGTCGCCCAAGCGCAAGGCTTCGTCGAGGTCGTGGGTAATGAACACAATCGTCTTGCCCAACTCTTGTTGCAGGTCCAACAGCACCGACTGCATATCGGTACGGATCAGGGGGTCCAGCGCCGAGAAGGCCTCATCCATCAACAAAATCGGGGCGTCATTTGCCAATGCGCGGGCCAAGCCCACACGCTGCTGCATACCGCCCGACAATTGATTGGGGTAGCTATCCTCGTAGCCGCCCAAACCCACACGCTCAATCCAACGCATGGATTCGGCATGACGCTTTTTCCGCGAAACACCCTTGATCTCAAGACCAAACTCGGTGTTCTCGAGCACGGTGTAATGCGGCATCAATGCAAACTTTTGAAACACCATCGCGGTCTGCGCGCGGCGGAACGCGCGGAGTTGGACTTCGTTCATCTGCACCACATCTTCGTTACCCACCAGCACCTCTCCTGCAGTAGGGTCGATGAGGCGGTTGATGTGACGAATGAGGGTACTTTTGCCAGAACCTGACAACCCCATCACCACTTGAATACCACCGGGTTTGATGTCCAAATTGATATCACGCAAACCCAGCACGTGGCCATGGGTGTCGCGCAACTCGTCTTTCGTCATGCCGCCCTTCACATCCTCTAAAAAACGCTCTGGCGTGGGGCCAAAAATCTTGTAGAGGTTGCGAATTTGAATACCGACAGAATTATTTTGATCAACCATGGACGACCTCCAAATGACGCTGCAAGCGCTTGCCATAAGCTTGTGAGGCACGGTCAAAAATAATCGCAATGCCCACAATGGCCAATCCATTAAACATACCCAGCGTGAAGTACTGGTTGGCAATCGCCTTCAATACCGGCTGACCCAGACCCTGCACACCGATCATGGATGCAATCACTACCATCGCCAATGACAACATGATGGTCTGATTCACACCGGCCATGATGGTTGGCAACGCCAACGGCAATTGCACCTTCGTCATTTTTTGCCAAGCAGAGGTACCAAAGGCCTCGGAGGCCTCCAGCACATCGGCCGGCACCAAACGAATGCCCAAGTTAGTAAAGCGAATAATGGGCGGAATGGCATAAATCACCACAGCAATCAAGCCGGGAACCTTGCCAATGCCCAACAGCATCACCACAGGAATCAGGTACACAAAGCTGGGCATCGTTTGCATGATGTCCAGCGTAGGGTTAACGATGCGCTGCATCCCATCAAAGCGGCTCATGAGCACGCCAATCGGTAAGCCCAACACAATCGCTGTGATCGTACAAACAAAGATCATGGATACCGTGCGCATGGTGTCTTCCCACATGCCAAAGTAGCCAATCAATAACAAAGTAATAACGGTGCCGATCGCGATTTTTAAAGAGCGCGAGGCGAACCAGGCCAAACCAGCAATCACCGCAATGACGATGGGCCAAGGCGTATCGGTAAGTAACCGTTCAGAAAATATAAGAAATTGCTTGAGCGGATCAAAAATCTGCTCCATCAACTCGCCGTGCTCTCGTGTGAAATCACGAAAACTGCTGTCGATACTTTTTTTCAGCGCTCTGAGCGCTGATGACCCCATCTCGGGGAATTCATAAAACCAATCCATTTGGATCTCCTTCTGACACAAAAACGCCTGCATGGACCCATGCAGGCGAGGCCATCAGCCCACCCGGGCTGATAGCGTTCAGAAGAAACTTACAAAGCTGCCTTGACTTTTTTGGCAACGTCGGCTGAAACCCACTTGGTCCAGACCGATTCATTGGTCTTCAAGAAGTGGATGGCACCATCTTCGCCAGTCGCTTGGTTGTCAGACATCCATGCCAACAACGTGTTGACGGTCTGGTTGCCCCAGTTACGCTTGGTCAAGTAGTTGTAGGCGTCGCCACCCTGCTTTTGGAAGCGCGTGGTCACAACGGTGTAAACCTCAGCGGTAGGCCATGAATTCTTCTGTGGGTTGGCACAGTCTTCCTTCACGTTACAAGACGCCCAAGCCTTCGGGTCGTGCTTGACGCCCTCGTCCAGCTTGACCATTTCGTACTTACCCAAAATTGAGGTGGGCGCCCAGTAGTAGCCCAACCAACCTTGCTTACGCTCGTAGGCCTTGGCGATTGAACCGTCGAGGCCAGCTGAAGAACCGGTGTCCACCAAAGTGAAACCATTCTTCTCGCCACCCCAAGCCTTGAAGGCGTTGCCGGTGTTGATCTGGCAAGCCCAGCCAGATGGGCAGTTGTGGAGGGCACCCTTGCTCTTGTCTTCAGGCGCGGGGAACAAATCAGGGCGCTTGAAAGCGTCAGCGATTGTTTTGATTTCGGGGTGCTTATCAGCGATGTACTTAGGCATCCAAATGCCTTCAACACCACCATCGCTCAGGGCCATGGTTGACATCACCAAGCGGCCTTCAGCAACCGCTTTACCCAGGGGTTCTTTAACGGCGTTAATCCATGACTCGGGCGCCACGTCGGGCTGGCCCTTCTCCATCATGGAGGTCAAGGTGGGCATGGTGTCGCCTGGCACCAACTCGGCCTTACAGCCATATCCCTCAGAGAGAATGAATTTGTCGATCTCAGCCAGCACTTCGGCTGATTGCCAGTTCATGCTGGCGATGGTCACGGTACCGCACTTTGCTGCTGCCTGACCTGCGCCCAACATTGCCACTGCGCTGACAGCCCCGATTAGCCATTTGCGTTGAATTGTCATACTTTCTCCAGTTGGTTAACGAAACCCCCGGAGCGCCCGCGTACTGGCAGCTCTTGGGGTGAATGCCCAAAAACGACCTGCCGGGAAAAAGAACGACTCTGAATAAATTTGAATTAGCCGCTCAACCAACAGGGCGTTGGATTGAACTTACAGAGCTAATATACCCCGAGATCTAAAACACTACGACTTACTGCGTTATTTAATATATAGACATTTTTAATACCACTAAATATTTCAAAAAAACTAGTTAAAAAGAAAACTTATAAATCTAAAAAACTCAAGTGTTTAAACAGGTCTTTTTGTCAATAAGTCATATGACTACCCCTGTAGCACCCAATCCTCGACAAAGCCTTACGGGGCGGGGTGTTGCGCGGGACAACCAAATAGTTAGTCAGTGATTACCCTAAAGGCGCAGCAGCCCAAAAGGGCATCGCGCATCGGCGACAATTGGGGGATGCCCTTTCAACCCGAACCCTCCCACTCGCACGGCCAAGCTCCCAAAACGGCGGTTTTGTGGTGCAACCTTGGTACGCCCGCTGCGCCTACGGCGCCCGCCCTGCGCACCTACTTAGCTCAGTTTTTGGGGGATCACCGCGTAGTGGAAATCCCCAAAGCGCTGTGGTGGCTCATCTTGCACGGCATCATCTTGCGGGTTCGCCCAGCCAAGTCGGCGGCCAAATATGCCAGCATCTGGGCTGAGGGTGGCTCACCTCTCAAAATCGGAACCGAACTGCAGGCCAACGCGCTTGGCGAAAAGCTCAAAGCGATGGGGCACGAGGTCAGCGTCCACATGGTCATGCGCTACGGACAGCCCAGCATGGCCAGCGTACTCGATCAACTCAAAACCCAGGGGGTCACCCGCGTGTTGGTCATGACGGCCTATCCCCAATACAGTGGCACCACCACTGCCAGCGTGTTCGACGACGTTTACCGCTGGGGTCTCAAAGTGCGTTGGTTGCCCGAAATGCGCTTTGTAAACCAATACCACGACCATGCCGGCTACATCCAGGCACTCGCCGCAAAGGTGCGTGCGCACTGGACCGCTCATGGCAAGGCAGACAAATTAGTCATGAGTTTTCATGGCGTGCCCGAGCGCACCCTGTTTCTGGGCGACCCCTACCACTGCCAGTGCTACAAAACCGCCCGCTTGCTGGGCGAAGCCCTGGGCATCGGTAAAGACGAGTACATGGTGACCTTCCAGTCCCGTTTCGGTAAAGCTAAATGGCTGGAGCCCTACACCGAGCCCACCCTTGAGGCGCTCGCCCAAGCGGGCACCAAGCGTGTGGACGTCATGTGCCCTGGCTTCACCAGCGACTGCCTAGAGACCCTCGAAGAAATCAAGATGGAGGCCATGGAAGCCTTCATGCATGCGGGGGGCGAAAGCTTCAACTACATCGACTGCCTGAACGATAGCCCCGAGTGGATCGACGGCATGGCCCAAATCGCCACCCAGCACCTGCAAGGCTGGCCCACTGGCGCGCCGGACACCGCAGCCCTCGCCGTCACGCGCGCCGAAGCCCTTGCCGTGGGTGCCAAAGACTAAGCGTAACGCATGGCGAAAGGCGCACCCCACACCGCTGACGACGACGTTAAGTACCGACTCGATAAATGGATATGGGCAGCGCGCTTTTTTAAAACCCGCGCCCTCGCCACCGAAGCCGCCAACAAAGGCCGCGTAAAGGTGAATGGCGCACTCGCCAAACCCGGGCGCGAAGTGCGGGTGGGTGACAGCATTGAAATACTCATCCAGCAAAGCACCTGGACCGTCAAAGTGCTGGGCCTCAGCAACGTGCGCGGCAGTGCCCCGATTGCACAGGCGCTTTACAAAGAAGACACCGACTCAATGAAACGCCGACTAGAAGCGCAAGAAAACCGCAAGCTGATACCCGAACCCGCCCAAGCCATTCGCCACGGACGCCCCACCAAACGTGACCGCCGCGAACTGGAAAATGCGCGTGGACGTAAAGGTGTGGGGGATTGGGATGAGCGGTGGGGGGCGGGGATTGATTAAGCGCTCTTGCGCTCTGGGATCATTGACTCACCTGCCGCAGACGCCGCCGCCTCGCCACCGAGAACAGCGACTTTATGGCGTACGTCACACTCGTTAAGCATTCTTATCAGATGCGTGTCATCGGACCGGTGGTTTGGTGTCTCGACTAAAATGTCGTTCAACACATTCCCGGTTAGTCCCGTTCAAGACACGCGGAACATTCAACAATGCGCTTCGTCGGCCACTGCCGTGCGGCGTGTTTGACGGCATCTTGCAAACTGGGGTGGATGCCTAATTCACGCAGCGTAAACGCCGGTGGCGTG
>JBMTSM010000028.1:0-13617 GCA_049448275.1 Burkholderiaceae bacterium | reverse complement strand
GAGATGGTGCAGTTTGACCCCGCTGCGTTAATTCAAATACAGGCGGATTATCAAAAAGACCTGACCTCACTCAACGAGGCAACGGCCGCTGACAAACTCCAAAGAGATCGTCGGTTCTCTGCGCCGGCGTGGCAGGCCAACGTGGCAGCCAAACAAGCCGCGGCAATGCACCTCATCAATGCGCGCGCCCTGATGGCCCTCGCTGACGCTGCACAGGGGTCGGAAAAGCTCAAAGCCCGTATTCGCTTCTCGATCCAACAGTGGCTTGATGCCACCGCGCCCAGTAACTTCTTAGCCTTCAATGCGGAGGCGCAACAACTGGCCATCGAGACGAAAGGCGAGAGCATTGCTAAAGGCCTTCAAAACTTGTGGGCCGATGTGCAAAAGGGCCACGTGTCCATGACCGACGAGTCGGTTTTCGAGGTCGGTAAAAACGTCGCAACCAGTGAGGGGGCGGTGGTTTATGAAAATGCGTTCTTCCAACTCATCGAATACAAGCCCCTTACCGAGACCGTGTTTGAACGCCCGTTTTTGCTGGTCCCACCCTGTATCAACAAGTTCTACATCCTTGATCTTCAGCCCGAAAACTCGTTCATCCGCTACGCGGTCGAACAAGGTCATCGAACCTTTGTGGTCAGTTGGCGTAATCCCGATGAGTCAATGTCACAAGCCACGTGGGATGACTACATTGAGCAGGCAGCCATTCAAGCCATTGAGACTGTGCGTGATCTGACAGGGGCCCCGAAAATAAACGCATTGGGTTTTTGTGTGGGCGGCACGATTCTGAGTACCGCGATCGCGGTTTTGGCCGCTCGCGGTGAGCATCCCGTCAACAGCGTGACGCTGCTAACCACCTTGCTGGATTTCACAGAAACGGGTGTTCTCGACGTGTTCATTGACGAGGCTTTCGTCAAGATGCGTGAAATGCAATTCGCCAAAGGTGGCCTGTTACCCGGTAGCGACTTGGCAACTACCTTCTCGTTCCTGCGCCCGAATGACTTGGTGTGGAATTACGTGGTCGGCAATTACCTGAAAGGTGAGTCACCGCCACCCTTTGACCTGTTGTATTGGAACGGGGACTCCACCAATTTACCTGGGCCGTTCTACCACTGGTATCTGCGCAATACCTACCTCGAGAACCGCTTGGTCAAACCCAATGCGGTGACTGTGTGCGGTGAATCGATTGATTTCCGAAAGGTTAAAACGCCAGCCTACATTTATGGCTCGCGTGAAGATCACATCGTGCCAATCGGTGGCGCCTATGCCACCACCCAGCACTGGCCTGTTGCAAAGCGTTTTGTGATGGGCGCATCGGGGCACATCGCAGGTGTCATCAACCCCGCCAGCAAGGGTAAACGTTCGCACTGGATTGGCTCTGACACGGCATTTCCCACCAACGTCGATGACTGGATTGCGAGCGCCACCGAGCACAAGGGCAGTTGGTGGGGCGATTGGGCCGCATGGCTCAAGCCCAAAGCCGGTAAGCAAGTCAAGGCGCCCAAGGGCTACGGCGATGGCAAAGTAGGCAAAGCCAAAAAGTACAAAGCCATTGAACCTGCGCCGGGCCGTTATGTGAAAGTCAAAGCCAAGGCGGCAGATCCGTTTTCCGCTCGTTAAACCTGAAACTTCAGAAAGTAAATCGTCATGAAAGATATCGTTATCGTTGCGGCTGCGCGTACGGCAGTAGGCAAATTTGGTGGCTCGTTGGCAGGTGTTCCTGCCACAGAATTAGGTGCCACGGTTATTAAAGATTTGCTGCGCCGGACTGGTGTCGCGCCTGAGCAGGTCGGTGAAGTCATCATGGGCCAGGTGTTGGCGGCGGGCGTGGGCCAAAATCCTGCGCGTCAAGCGGGCATGAAAGCCGGGTTGCCTAAGGAGGTCCCCGCACTGACCATCAACGCGGTCTGCGGCTCAGGTTTGAAGGCGGTTATGTTGGCAGCGCAATCGGTCGCTTACGGCGACAGCGAAATCGTTATTGCTGGTGGCCAAGAGAACATGAGTGCCAGCCCACACGTGGTCAACGGTTCACGCAATGGTCAGCGTATGGGTGACTGGAAAATGGTCGACACCATGATTGTTGATGGTCTGTGGGACGTCTATAACCAATACCACATGGGCATCACCGCTGAGAACGTCGCCAAAGAAAACGACATTTCCCGCGCTGATCAAGACGCGTTGGCGCTAGCCAGCCAGCAAAAAGCGCGGGCCGCGCAGGATGCGGGTAAGTTCAAAGACGAAATCGTTCCCGTGGTGATCCCGCAGCGCAAAGGTGACCCGATCGTGTTTGAGAACGATGAGTTCATCAACCGCAAGTCGGACGCCGATGCACTGGCTGGCTTGCGCCCCGCTTTTGACAAGGCGGGCACCGTTACGGCCGGTAACGCGTCAGGTATCAACGACGGCGCTGCGGCTGTCATGGTCATGTCGGCTGAAAAGGCCGCGGCACTGGGTCTCAAGCCGTTGGCCCGCATTGCAAGTTTCGCGACGTCTGGTCTTGATCCTGCCACCATGGGCATGGGCCCCGTACCCGCGTCAAAGAAAGCTTTGGAGCGTGCCGGTTGGTCGGTAGCGGACGTGGATGTATTTGAGCTGAATGAGGCGTTTGCCGCCCAAGCTTGTGCTGTCAACAAGGCTTTGGGTATTGACCCAGCCAAGGTCAACCCCAACGGTGGTGCGATCGCGATCGGGCAC
Source organism: Burkholderiaceae bacterium (assembly GCA_049448275.1). GTDB lineage: Bacteria > Pseudomonadota > Gammaproteobacteria > Burkholderiales > Burkholderiaceae_C > RS62. The sequence goes on along the minus strand of JBMTSM010000028.1, from coordinate 10,926 downwards.
CCGATTGGCGCGTCAGGTTGCCGTATTTTGGTGACCCTGTTACACGAAATGCAGCGCAGCGACGCCAAAAAAGGTCTCGCCGCGCTGTGCATTGGCGGCGGTATGGGCGTATCGTTAACCGTCGAGCGCAGCTGATCTCCAGCGGCGCTGTTTATTTAAAAATCACTTAAAGGAATACTCCATGTCTAATAAAGTTGCTTACGTCACCGGTGGTATGGGCGGTATCGGAACCGCTATTTGCCAACGTCTTCACAAAGATGGTTTTACTGTTATCGCCGGTTGCGGCCCCACGCGTGACTACCAAAAATGGTTGGACGAGCAGAAAGCACTGGGCTTCACCTTCTACGCGTCAGTCGGCAACGTGTCCGATTGGGACAGTACGGTCCAAGCGTTTTCTCAAGCCAAAGCTGAGCATGGCCCCATCTCCGTGTTGGTGAACAATGCGGGTATCACACGTGACCGCATGTTCTTGAAAATGACCTTGGAAGACTGGAATGCCGTCATCTCCACCAACCTCACATCGATGTTCAACGTGACCAAGCAAGTGGTTGCCGACATGGTCGAGCAAGGCTTTGGGCGCATCATCCAAATTTCCTCGGTGAACGGTCAGAAAGGCCAAGCGGGTCAAACCAACTACTCGGCTGCCAAAGCAGGCATGCACGGTTTCACCATGGCTTTGGCGCAGGAAATGGCCACCAAAGGCGTGACGGTTAACACCGTGAGCCCCGGCTACATCGGTACCGAAATGGTTCGCGCCATTCGTCCCGACGTCCTCGAGAAAATTGTGGGTACCGTGCCAGTGAAGCGTCTGGGTGAACCCAGCGAAATTGCATCCATCGTGTCCTGGTTAGCTAGCCAAGAGAGCGGCTACTCAACCGGCGCCGACTTCTCAGTCAACGGCGGCTTACACATCGGTTAAAGCGATTCAGCAATGGGCACGCCATCGCGGTGTGCCCTGACCTATGACCCATCCGACCCACTCAAATGAGCGCTGGCGCCTGTCTGTCGCGCCCATGATGGACTGGACCGACCGCCACTGTCGCTTCTTCCATCGCCTCATCACCCATAACACCCTGCTGTACACCGAAATGGTGACGACGGGGGCATTGACGCACGGGGACGTGACGCGTCATTTGCGCTTTAATCGGGAAGAGCACCCGGTTGCTTTGCAACTGGGTGGTAGCGATCCGGCTGACTTGGCTGAGGGCGCCAAGTTGGGCCAAGAGTGGGGTTATGACGAAATCAATTTGAACTGTGGTTGCCCCAGCGATCGCGTGCAACGCGGGGCTTTTGGCGCCTGCCTGATGGCGACGCCCCAGTTGGTAGCCGATTGCGTGAAAGCCATGGTCGATGTGGTTGATGTGCCGGTCACGGTCAAGCACCGCATTGGTATTGATCACGAGGAGCGCTACGAGTTCGTGCGCGATTTTGTGGGAACCGTTGCGGAGGCGGGCTGTGGCGTCTTCATCGTGCATGCGCGCAATGCGTGGTTACAAGGTCTGTCGCCCAAACAAAATCGGGAGGTCCCACCGCTTCGCTACGAGCTGGTGGGACGCCTCAAACAAGACTTCCCGCACCTCACCTTTGCCGTGAATGGTGGTATCACCACGAACGAGGCGATTGCGTCGCACTTAACGCAAGTTGATGGCGTGATGTTAGGACGCGAGGCGTATTACAACCCGTGGCTGATGCATGACTGGGATAGCCGTTACCACGGCGCTCCTGCGCGCACGCTGACGCGCGAGTCGGTTGAGTTGGCGATGGTTGATTACATGGAACGCGCCGCCGCCGAAGATGGTTGTCCTTGGTACGCGATCGCACGCCACATGTTGGGGTTACGCCATGGCTTACGTGGCGCCCGCTATTGGCGCCAGGTCTGGAGTAACCACAAGCTCAAGCCGCTGCCGCCGCGCGAGGTTTGGGCGATGGCCCAGGCGCACGTGCGAACTGATGATTTGACCGAGATCAATGAGACGCAAGATCTTGCCCAGTAAGTGGCTTGCGCCTGTTTGAACCGCGATAAAATGACGCCCGTGACTGACATACTCAACATTGCCGCCTATAAATTCGTCGACCTGACGGATCGTGAAGACCTGCGTACCGCTTTTGTTGCGCAAGCTGAAGCGTTCCAAATTCGCGGCACGATTCTGTTAGCCCCCGAGGGGATCAACATGTTCCTCGCCGGTACCGAAACGCAGCTGCGAGGCTTCATTGCCTGGTTGCGCGAGGACGCGCGGTTTGCTGATATCTATTGCAAAGAGAGCTGGAGTGCAGCGCAGCCCTTCCGTCGCTTCTTTGTGAAACTGAAAAACGAAATCATTCGGATGAATCATCCGACCATTCGACCGATTAACGGCCGTGCACCGGGGGTGGAGCCAAAAACCCTGAAGCGTTGGTTGGATCAAGGCCACGACGACAACGGGAAGCCCGTGGTCATGCTCGACACTCGCAACGCGTTTGAGGTGGATTACGGCACGTTCGCGGGGGCCATTGATTGGCGCATCACCAAGTTCACCGAATTTCCCGATGCAGTCGCAGCGCATAAGGCTGAGCTGGCCGATAAAACTGTTGTGAGTTTTTGTACGGGCGGTATCCGGTGCGAAAAGGGTGCCATCCTCATGCGTGAGATGGGCCTCGACAATGTGCTGCAGCTCGAGGGTGGCATTTTGCAGTATTTTGAAGATGTGGGCGGCGCGCACTACACCGGCGATTGCTTTGTGTTCGATGGGCGCGAAGCCCTCTCACCCGAACTCAAAGCGCGTTCACAGCATGCCAGTGCCTGGGCCATTGAGGACCCAGACCTCGATCAAAAGCTAGAACGCATCAAACAAGCGGCCGCCTGAGTCGCTTACGCTGCGCAGACCCCTCAATTGGCAGCGGCCAGACCGTTTGCAAAATGTTTTTGCATGGCGGCTTGCGCCTCAGCCGCCTGGTTGTTTTGAATGGCGGCGAGGATGGCGGCATGTTCATCGATAGAGGCTTGAATCCGCCCTGACTTGAACAAGGACGACTGTCGGTTCACCTTCATGACCTTACGCAGATCATTGACCACTTGAATGCGCCAGCGGTTGTCGGCCAACTCCAACAGGCGCATGTGGAAGGCCTCATTCACGGTAAAAAACTCGCGCGGCTCGTCTTGGTTTTCTGTGAGGCGTTGGTGCAGGGCGGCGAGTTCGGCCTTTTCTGAGGCAGTGGCCTTGGAGGCCACCACGCTGGCGGCATCCGCCTCAAGCAAGGCAAGGAGGTGATACACCTGAGCCAGGTCCGTCTGGGACACCTCGGTGACGTAGGCGCCCCGGCGCACTTTCATGGTGACCAACCCCTCGCTGGCAAGCACTTTCAGTGCTTCACGCATGGGGGTACGGCTGATGCCCAAGTTCTCGGCGATGCGCAATTCATCAATCCAGCTGCCAGGCGCCAATTCGCGGTTGTAGATGCGCTGGCGCAACAGCTCCGCCACATCGAGGTAGAGCGCGCGCTGTTTTAGGGCAAGTTCGGTCATGGATGGAATTTTAGCCTAAACTTAATTTTGAATCCATAATTATGAATCATGTAAAATAACGCTCGTCGGGTGCAGGGTACCCGATAGACTGTCCGGTGCGACCTTGGGCGTCGCCATCTTGCCACTTGCCGAGCTGATTTATGAGCCAAAACAACCCGTCCGATTCTCAACCTGAATTCCCGAAGGCCGACCTCGAGGCGTGGCAAAAGGCCGCCGAGAAGTCGCTCAAGGGCAGGCCGCTTGCCGACCTGACTTGGGAAACGCCCGACGGTATCAGCGTCAAGCCACTGTATACGGCTGCGGATACCGCTAAATTACCCCACACCGATACGCTACCTGGCTTCGCGCCGTTTATTCGTGGCCCACAAGCCACCATGTACGCGGTGCGTCCTTGGACTATTCGCCAGTACGCCGGTTTCTCGACCGCTACCGAATCGAATGCGTTTTACCGAAAAGCCTTGGCAGCGGGTGGTCAGGGCGTGAGCGTGGCGTTCGACTTGGCGACCCATCGGGGATACGACAGCGATCACCCCCGTGTTACCGGTGACGTTGGTAAGGCGGGCGTGGCGATCGACAGCGTTGAGGACATGAAGGTGTTGTTCGATGGCATTCCCCTCGATAAGGTCAGCGTCTCCATGACCATGAACGGTGCCGTGTTGCCCGTTTTGGCCGGTTACGTGGTCGCGGCTGAAGAGCAGGGCGTCCCACAAGATCAGTTGTCGGGGACGATTCAGAATGACATTCTGAAAGAGTTCATGGTGCGCAACACCTACATTTACCCGCCCGAGCCGAGCATGCGCATCATTGGCGACATCATCGCGCATACGGCCACGTACATGCCGCGCTTTAACTCGATCTCGATCTCGGGTTATCACATGCAAGAGGCAGGCGCTAACCAGGCTTTGGAAATGGCTTTCACCCTCGCGGATGGCGCGGAGTACGTTAAAACGGCCATCGCCAAAGGGCTGAATGTCGACGACTTTGCCCCGCGCCTGTCTTTCTTTTGGGCGGTGGGCATGAACTTCTACCTTGAGATCGCGAAGATGCGCGCGGCTCGTTTACTCTGGTGCCGCATCATGAAGGGGTATGGCGCGACCAATCCCAAAAGCCTCATGCTCCGCACGCACAGCCAAACCTCTGGCTGGTCGCTCACCGAACAAGACCCCTACAACAACGTCGTCCGAACCACCATCGAGGCCATGGCGGCGGTATTCGGTGGGACCCAAAGTTTGCACACCAACAGTTTCGACGAGGCGATTGCACTGCCGACCGAGTTCAGCTCGCGCATTGCCCGCAACACGCAGCTCATCATTCAGGAAGAGACGCACATCACCAACGTGGTGGACCCCTGGGCCGGCTCTTACATGATGGAATCGCTGACCCAAGAAATGGCAGACAAGGCCTGGGCGATCATCGAAGAGGTTAACGCCATGGGTGGCATGACCAAGGCCGTCGACAGTGGCTGGGCAAAGCTAAAAATTGAGGCCAGCGCCGCCGAGAAGCAAGCTCGGATTGACTCCGGTAAAGACGTCATCGTGGGTGTCAACAAGTACAAGTTGGCTAAAGAAGATCCGGTTGACACGCTAGAGGTCGACAACGTGAAGGTGCGCGATGAGCAGATCGCACAACTCAAAGCCATTCGGGCGCGACGTGACAACGCCGCCGTGCAAGAGGCGTTGGATGCCTTGACCACCTGTGCCGAGACGGGTGAGGGCAACTTGTTGGCCTTGAGCATCGACGCCATTCGCTTGCGCGCGACCGTGGGCGAGGTGAGCGATGCACTTGAGAAAGTTTTTGGGCGCCACCGCGCCGATACGCAAAAGGTGACTGGTGTGTACGCTGCCGCTTATGACTCCGCCGAAGGGTGGGATGCCCTGAAGGGTGAGATCGCTGCATTTGGTGAAACCTACGGTCGTCGCCCCCGCGTGATGATTGCAAAATTGGGCCAAGATGGACACGACCGTGGTGCCAAAGTAGTGGCCACGGCCTTTGCTGACTTGGGTTTTGACGTCGACATGGGGCCGTTGTTCCAAACACCCGAGGAATGTGCGCGTCAAGCGATTGAGAACGACGTCCATGCCCTGGGAGTGTCAACCTTGGCAGCAGGCCATAAAACACTGGTCCCTGCCATCATTGCCGAGTTAAAGCGCCAAGGGGCAGACGACATCATTGTGTTTGTCGGTGGCGTGATTCCGCGCAAAGATTATGACTTCTTGTATGAGGCGGGCGTGAAAGGTATTTATGGCCCCGGTACACCGATCCCCGCCAGCGCAAAAGATGTGCTGGAAAACATCCGCGCTGCGCAACCCTGAGACCTTCCTTTGACCGCGCTCCCGCTTCCCTACGTACAGGCGATTACGCAGCCCACGTCCGAGATGGCGCAGCGACGTGCCATGGCAAAGGCCATCACGTTGCTGGAATCGACTCGCGCCGATCACCGCGAGATGGCCGATGCCATGCTCACGGCGCTGTTGCCCGATACGGGCCGCGCCATCCGCCTGGGACTGAGTGGTGTGCCGGGCGTCGGTAAGAGCACCTTTATTGAGGCCTTAGGCCTGCACCTGATTGGGCAAGGGCACCGAGTGGCGGTTTTAGCGGTCGACCCGTCATCAACAGTTTCGGGCGGTAGCATCTTGGGCGATAAGACCCGTATGGCGTACCTGTCGGTTCACCCCCAAGCATTTATTCGCCCCAGTCCCTCCAGCGGTACATTGGGCGGTGTGACCGAGAAGACCCGCGAAGCGATGCTGGTGTGTGAGGCGGCTGGCTACGACGTGGTTATTGTCGAGACGGTTGGTGTCGGTCAAAGCGAAACGGCAGTGGCTAACATGACCGACATGTTCGCGTTGATGCAATTGCCCAATGCGGGTGACGATTTACAAGCCATCAAAAAAGGTGTGATGGAGCGGGCTGATGTGGTCTTGATCAACAAGGCCGATATCGACCCCGATGCCGCGATGCGCGCACAAGCGCAAATCACCAGCGCGTTGCGTCTATTTGGAATGCACGGCAACCCAGAACACTTGCATCACGACGAAACCCAATGGCAGCCACAGGTCATGCCATTGAGCGCCCTGAACCAAACCGGGGTGACTGAATTTTGGCAGGCGGTGCAACGTTTTAACGCGCTGCAAGCGGCCAGTGGACGGCAGGCTAAGCGCCGCTCACAGCAAGCCAAGGCATGGATGTGGGAGCGTATTGAGGCAGGCTTGACGCAAGCCTTCAAGCAGCACCCTGCCGTCAAACAACAACTCGATTCATTGACCGAACAAGTGGTGGCGGGGCAGGTGCCCGCCTCCACTGCTGCTCGGCTGTTGCTAGGTGCGGCGGCCTTGAAACCAGCGGTCTGATTTTTCTCTCATAAGGAACTCGCTATGCAAAGCATCGTTGAACAATTAGAACTCAAGCGTGAACTCGCGCGCCGCGGTGGCGGTGAGAAACGCATCGCCGCGCAACACGCAAAGGGTAAATTAACTGCCCGAGAGCGCATTGAGGTGCTGTTGGATGAGGGCACTTTTGAAGAGTGGGACATGTTCGTCGAGCACCGTTGCACAGACTTCGGCATGCAAGACAACAAAATTCCTGGTGACGGTGTGGTCACTGGGTACGGCATGATCAACGGCCGTTTGGTGTTCGTCTACAGCCAGGACTTCACCGTGTTCGGTGGCGCTTTGTCAGAGGCGCACGCCGAAAAGATTTGCAAGATCATGGATCAGGCCATAAAGGTGGGTGCGCCGGTGATTGGCCTGAACGACTCAGGTGGCGCCCGCATTCAAGAGGGCGTGGCCTCGCTGGGCGGTTACGCGGAGGTGTTTCAACGCAATGTGTTGGCCAGCGGTGTGATCCCACAAATCAGCCTGATCATGGGGCCTTCAGCGGGCGGAGCGGTGTACAGCCCAGCGATGACTGACTTCATCTTCATGGTGAAAGACAGCTCGTACATGTTTGTCACTGGGCCAGAGGTGGTGAAAACGGTGACCCATGAGGAAGTCACGGCCGAAGACTTGGGGGGTGCCATCACCCATACCACTAAAAGTGGCGTCGCGGACTTGGCATTTGAAAACGACGTTGAGGCCTTGCTGATGCTGCGCCGCCTCTACAACTACCTGCCCCTGTCTAACCGCGAAAAAGCGCCGGTCCGTCCAACGGGTGACCCTGCAGATCGGGTGGAAAACAGTTTGGATACGCTGGTGCCCGACAACCCCAATAAAGCTTATGACATGCATGAGCTGATCGGCAAAGTGGTGGACGATGGCGACTTCTTCGAAATTCAACCCGAGTACGCAAAGAACATCATCATTGGTTTTGCGCGCATGGACGGTCAAACCGTTGGTATCGTTGCCAACCAGCCGCTGGTTTTGGCGGGCTGTTTGGACATCAAGAGCTCAATCAAGGCTGCGCGCTTTGTGCGCTTTTGCGATGCCTTCAATATTCCGGTGATCACCTTTGTGGACGTACCGGGTTTCATGCCAGGTACCAGCCAGGAGTACGGCGGCATCATCAAGCACGGCGCCAAATTACTCTATGCCTACGCCGAGTGTACGGTGCCGAAAATCACGGTGATCACGCGCAAAGCCTACGGCGGCGCGTATGACGTAATGGCCTCTAAGCACCTCAGAGGCGATGTCAACTTCGCGTGGCCTGATGCCGAAATCGCGGTCATGGGTGCCAAAGGGGCGGTGGAAATTATCTTCCGCGAGGACAAGAACGACCCTGAAAAACTAGCCGCTAAAGAAGCCGAATACCGCGAACGCTTTGCGAATCCCTTTGTCGCTGCCAAGCGCGGCTATATCGACGATGTGATCTTGCCGCACAACACCCGCAAGCGCATTTGCCGAAGCCTCGTCATGCTGAAAGATAAGCAAGTGACTAACCCTTGGCGCAAACACGGGAATATCCCGCTGTAACACCGTATCGCGTGCACTGGACCAACTGAATCTCCTTGGAGTGATTGAATGTTTAAGAAAATCTTGATTGCAAACCGCGGTGAAATCGCATGCCGCGTCATTGCGACCGCAAAAAAAATGGGAATCGCGACCGTTGCGGTGTATTCGGACGCGGATAAAGAGGCTCGCCACGTGCGACTGGCTGATGAGGCGGTTCGTATCGGTGCGGCGCCGAGCCGTGAGAGCTATTTGTTGGCCGACGTCATCATCGCCGCTTGCAAGCAAACTGGCGCCGAAGCGGTTCACCCCGGTTATGGCTTTTTAAGCGAGAACGAGGCCTTCGCGCGCGATGTAGAAGCACAAGGTATCGCCTTTATCGGGCCTAAACACGAGGCGATTGCCGCGATGGGTGACAAGATCGCCTCAAAGAAACTGGCGGATGCCGCCGGTGTGAACACCATTCCCGGTTGGAACGATGCGATCGAAGACGCGGATACCGCTGTGAAAATCGCGAGGGATATTGGCTATCCCGTCATGATCAAAGCCAGCGCGGGCGGCGGTGGTAAAGGCTTGCGCGTCGCCTATAGCGATACAGAAGCGTTTGAAGGCTTCACCAGTTGTCGCAACGAGGCGCGTAATAGCTTTGGCGATGACCGCGTGTTTATTGAAAAGTTCGTTGAAGAACCACGGCACATCGAAATCCAAGTGGTGGGCGACAGCCAGGGCAATGTGGTGTACCTGAATGAGCGCGAGTGCTCCATCCAACGCCGCCATCAAAAGGTGATTGAGGAGGCTCCATCACCTTTCATCAGCGATGAGACACGCGTCGCCATGGGTGAGCAGGCAGTGGCATTGGCCAAGGCTGTGAACTATCAAAGCGCGGGCACGGTTGAGTTTGTGGTCGGTAAGGATCAGAGCTTTTACTTTCTCGAGATGAATACACGCTTGCAGGTTGAGCACCCGGTAACAGAGTCGATCACGGGGCTGGACTTGGTGGAGTTGATGATTCGCGTGGCGGCAGGTGAGGCCTTGCCCATCAAGCAAGCGGATGTGAAGCGCAATGGTTGGTCAATCGAATGCCGGATCAATGCAGAGGACCCATTCCGTAACTTCCTGCCCAGTACTGGCCGCTTGGTGAAGTTCCGCCCTCCGGCGGAGACCATGTTCCAAGCTCAGCCAGAGACAGCCCTCGGCGTGCGGGTTGACACAGGCGTGTATGAGGGCGGCGAAATTCCGATGTACTACGACTCGATGATCGCCAAGCTCATCGTGCACGGTACCGACCGCAATGATGCAATCGAGAAAATGCGCAGCGCGCTGAACGCCTTTGTGATTCGCGGTGTGAGCAGTAACATCCCGTTTCAATCGGCTTTATTGGCACATCCCAAGTTCGTCAGCGGCGATTTCAACACGGGCTTTATTGCAGAGCACTATGCCCATGGATTTGTTGCTGAAGATGTGCCGCACGATGACCCCAATTTCTTAGTCGCGGTAGCGGCTTTTGTGCGCCGTAAGTCCCGTGAACGGACGGCTCAAATCACGGGTCAGCTGCCAGGCTACGGCGTGAAGTTGGGGCAAGATTACGCGGCCATCATCATGGATACCCGCGGCGCGCACCAGCGGATTGCGGTGCACGTCGATGAGGTTGGTGGTGAGGTTGGTATCGCGCGCGTCACGATTGCCGGTAAGACCTACGACATCCGTTCGGCGTCGCGTATCAGCGATGGCACCATTACGGGTCAATGCAACGGCAAGCCGTTCACCGCCCAGGTCGACCGAGGTAGCGCGCGCAACCCGTTGGCGTTGGTGGTGCAGCACAACGGCACCAAAATTGAGGTCATGGTGGTTTCACCACGCATGGCTGATTTGCACGAGCTCATGCCCTTCAAAGCGCCGCCTGACATGAGTAAGTACGTGCTCTCACCCATGCCCGGTTTGTTGGTTGAGGTGGCGGTGCAGCCCGGTCAAAAGGTACAAGCCGGTGAGCGTGTCGCCGTGATTGAGGCCATGAAAATGGAGAACGTGTTGTTTGCCACAGCCGATGGCGTGGTTAGCAAAGTCGTCGCCTCAAAAGGTGAAAGTTTGGTGGTCGACCAGCCGATTGTTGAGTTCGAATAAGGAGCGGCCATGGAACGACCATTCAAGGTATTGGGGATTCAGCAAATCGCCATTGGTGGCCCCGATAAGTCCCGCCTCCGCGAGTTGTGGGTTGATAAATTGGGTCTCGCGGTGACAGGTACCTTCAAGAGCGAACGTGAAAACGTGGACGAGGATATCTGCGCGATGGGAGCGGGCCCATTCACAGTTGAAGTGGATTTGATGCAACCCATCGATCCTGAGAAGAAGCCGGCGGTCCACACCACGCCTTTAAACCATGTGGGTCTCTGGATTGACAATCTGCCCGCTGCAGTCGACTGGTTGACCGGGCAGGGTGTCCGTTTCGCGCCGGGGGGTATCCGCAAGGGCGCTGCAGGACACGATATTTGCTTTTTGCACCCCAAGTCCAACGAGGCTTTTCCCATTGCGGGCGAAGGTGTG
>JBMTSM010000027.1:0-13704 GCA_049448275.1 Burkholderiaceae bacterium | reverse complement strand
GACACTGGTTGGCTGTACCACGCTGGGCACACCACTAAACGAGCCAGTCGCGACAGACCCCAATGCACCACAAGCCCGCGTGGCAGATGACTTCCCGGTCCCCAGTGGATCGCGCGTCTTGACTGACGAAACCTTGGTCTTGGGCAGCGGCAACAACTGGACTGGGCGTCTGAGCTTGGCGCTTAGTGTTGACGCACAAAACGCCTATGTGCATTTCCGAGATCAGGCCAAGTCATTCGGTTGGAGTCTCGTCTCCGGCTCCTTCGGTACCACCAGCATTCTTACATTTGCCAAAGCCCAACGGTCCGCAACGGTTCTCATCCAAGACGGTAATCGGCTTCAAGGTATCAAAGCAACCATCACCGTGAGTCCGATGGCTACCCCAGCGAGCAAGTAATCGGCTATCCTCCTAACGGAAATCGTTTGAAGTTAGGAAACCGAATGCCCCGCCCCAAAACACCGACAGTCAAAGCTCAACCTCACGTCGCTATCATCGGCGCCGGTATCGCAGGGATCACCTGCGCCCGCACACTCGCCCAAGCAGGTATGCGGGTGACTGTTTTCGAGAAGAGCCGCGGCTGTGGGGGGCGCATGTCCACCCGTCGGTCGCCGTTCGGCGATTTTGACCATGGTGCCCAGTACTTCACCATGCGCGACCCGCGCTTTGAAGCCGCCTTGGCCACCACCGCACAAACAATCAAGCGCTGGAGCGCTAATACTGTGCGCGTGATGGATACCAATGGACAGGTCCTCGCCACCACGGGAAATCCCAGCGATGCCCATTGGGTGCCGGTACCGGGTATGAACGCATTGGTCAAAGCGTGGGCGGCGCCGCTTCAGGATGGCACCCTGAAGGGCTGCAACGTGGTGTTGCAAACGCGCATTGTTAAGTTGCGGCAGCACGGGCAACAATGGGCCTTAGAAGCCGAGGTGACTGACCCCGCAAGTGGTGCAACCGATACCGAAACACGGGGGCATTTTGACCATGTAGTCCTCGCCATCCCCAGCGCGCAGGCACACGCATTGCTTGCGTTGAGCGATGAAAAGCCAGACTGGCAATCGAAGATTGCCGACGTCTTGGTCGACCCGTGCTGGACCCTCATGCTCGCTTACCCACAAGCCAACCAACCGATTGGCCCTCACTGGAATGTGGCCCGTAGCATCCACCATCGGGTCAGCTGGGTCGCCCGTGAGTCAAGTAAACCCGGACGCAGCACGGTCGAGCGCTGGACCGTACAGGCAAGCCCTCAATGGTCTCAAGAGCACGTGAATGACGCACCTGACCGTGTCATCGCCAAGCTGACAAAAGCCTTTGGTGAGATCACAGGTATTCGCGTTACCCCATCGCACGCGGAGGTCCACCGCTGGCTCTATGCCCAAACCCGCCGCCCACTTGGGCAGCCTTTTTTGTCAGACACAACGCGTCAGCTCTCTGTTTGCGGCGACTGGTGTTTGGGTAATCGGGTAGAAAACGGCTTCGTCTCTGGCTTGGAACTCGCACTCGCGATCGCACAACACCAAGACTGAATTCGAATTGTCGGATGCGTTACGTTGGCCGCTTCGCGCCCTCTCCCACGGGTCCGCTGCATGCGGGCTCCTTGGTGGCGGCGCTGGCGAGCTGGCTCGATGCGCGCGCACACCATGGCCGTTGGCTGGTTCGTATTGAAGATGTGGACACACCACGCACCGTCAAAGGTGCGGACCAGCACATCTTGCATCAACTGGCTGCGTGTGGCTTGGTCACCAACGAACCCGTGGAATGGCAATCGAAGCGATTCACTCATTACCAATCCGCACTGACACAACTCGACGCCAAGGGGTTGGTCTATGGGTGTTGTTGTTCGCGTCAAGCGATCTTGCATGCACTTGAATTGAACCAGCAACCGCACCGGCGGCACACAACCCCTCGATATCCTGGCACCTGCGAACGGCTCGATCTCAACCAAAGCCACACGAACTTGGCGCAACGGCTAAAGACTCGCCCAGCTGGCACCGTGACCTGGACCGACCGTGCGAGCGGTCATCAAACGGAGCCTGTCCACGCCGCCGTTGGTGATTTCGTATTGAAACGCGCCGATGGCGTATGGGCGTATCAATTGGCCGTCGTCGTTGATGACGCCGCACAGGGTGTGACGCATGTGGTGCGTGGTGCCGACTTGGCCGACAACACGGCGCGGCAAATATACATCCAACACTGCCTGGGTTTGGCACGACCCCATTACTTACACACCCCGTTGGTGATGGGCCCAGACGGACAAAAACTCAGCAAACAAAACAACGCCACCGCCGTTCCACTGACCGACACCCTAGGTGCCTTGCGGAAGGCCGCTGCGCAACTCAATCTGCCGGCTGACGTCATGCCCGAAGCGCGGCAGCCCTCCGAGCTATTGCAAGCATGGATTTTGCCTTGGCGTTCCGTGTGGATGACCGCATTCACGCCACCGTCGCGCACATACAATTGAGCGTTGGCACCGACCGGGTGCCCCGCTTTGCAAACACGCCATGTCCGACTCAGACTCAACCCCATCCGCCATCAGCTTCCCGAAACGCATCAAGAGCTACGTGCTTCGTGCGGGTCGCACCACGACAGGGCAAGCCAAGGCCTTGGCAGCGCTGGGCCCGCAGTTCACTGTGCCGTATCAAAACACGACACTCGATCTCGCGGCGGCATTTGGCCGTGCGGCACCTATCATTCTGGAGATCGGTTTTGGCATGGGCGAGTCCACCGCACACATCGCTGGCGTGCGTCCCAATGACAATTTTTTGTGCTGTGAGGTGCACATGCCTGGTGTCGGCGCGTTGCTCAAGCGGATCGGCGAGCAAGATATTCAGAACATTCGGATCGTGGCCCACGATGCAGTCGAAGTTTTGGACAACATGCTGACACCAGATAGTTTGGACGGCGTGCACATCTTTTTCCCCGACCCTTGGCACAAAAAACGCCATCACAAACGGCGGTTGATTCAAGACGCGTTCGTCGCCAAATTGGTAGGCCGTTTAAAGATCGGCGGCTACTTGCATTGCGCGACCGATTGGGAGCCTTACGCCGAGCAAATTCGCGATGTGTTGACTGCCAATCCCAACTTGGTCAATACCAGTTCGCAGACCGACGGCGACCGCGCAGGTTACGCCGATAAACCCAGCTACCGCCCGCTCACCAAATTTGAAAACCGTGGCCTCAAACTCGGCCACGGCGTTTGGGACTTGGTGTTCAAGCGCGCGACTTAACCCACGGGAGTACGCTAGCCAGCGCGGCAGGTAGGGCTGTGGCATCTGTGCCGCCAGCCATCGCCATATCGGGCTTGCCACCACCTTTGCCACCGACCTGCTGCGCCACCATATTGACCAGATCACCAGCTTTAATACGGCTGATTTGATCCGCAGTCACCCCCGCTGCGAGCTGCACTTTCGCGCCGTCCCTAGCGGCCAAAACGATGATGGCAGACTTGAGTTTGGACTTCAATTTATCCATGGTCTCGCGCAGCGCTTTGGCATCGGCGCCGGTAAGCTCAGCGGCTAGAACCGACACGCCACCGACATCGACGGCTTGGTTTAATAATTCATCGCCTTGCGCCGAGGCGAGACGTCCTTTCAGGGCATTCAATTCTTTTTCGAGTTCGCGCACCTGCTCGACCATCGCGTTGACACGTGCGGGTACCTCTTGCGGGGTGACCCGCAGCGTGCCCGCGACGCCGCCCAACGTCGCTTCCATTCCCTGCACGTACTGCAAGGCATTCAGGCCTGTTAATGCCTCGATTCGACGCACCCCAGCGGCCACACCGCCCTCTGCATTGATCGTGAAGAAGCCGATATCACCGGTGCGCGCGACGTGCGTACCGCCACACAATTCCCGGCTACTGCCAATGTCCAGCACACGAACTGTCTCGCCATATTTTTCACCGAACAACATCATCGCGCCCGTTTTCTGGGCTGACTCAATGTCCATCACGCGGGCCTGAGAGGCCGCGTTTGCCAGAATCTCTGCATTCACGCGGTCTTCGATGGCCTTGATTTCAACGTCGGTCACTGGGGCGTTATGCGTGAAGTCAAAACGGGTTTTATCGGCATCCACCAAACTGCCCTTTTGCTGCACGTGCTCACCCAAAACCTCACGCAAGGCTTTGTGCATCAGGTGCGTGGCCGAGTGGTTCCGCACGATCGCTGCACGCCGTGCGCCATCGACTTGTGCATCCAGCGATTGACCAATCGTCAAACGCCCCGCTGTGAGGACGCCATGATGACCAAACACATCTGCTTTGATTTTCTGGGTGTCCTCAACCTCGAACGCAATACCAGCGGCGGTCAAAACGCCCGCATCGCCCACTTGGCCACCGCTCTCTGAATAAAAGGGCGTACGATCCAACACCACGACACCACGCTGTTCCGCATCCAATTGCGTCACGGGGGAGCCATCGGCGTATAGCGCAACCACCGTAGCCGCTTGCGACAAGTGCTCGTAGCCAACGAATATGTTTGATGCGCCGGCGTACTCCAACGCACGATCCATCTTGAATTTGCCTGCTGCACGGGCCTGGTCTTTTTGACGGGCCATGGCCGCATCGAATCCAGCCGCATCCACTTGCACGCCCCGTTCGCGACAGACGTCCTGTGTCAAGTCAAGCGGGAAACCGTAGGTGTCGTGTAACTTGAACGCGACATCGCCAGACAGCGTTTTGGCCCCCTCTGGCAAAGCGGCATCCAAAATTTCCATGCCAATGGCGAGTGTTTCGTAAAAACGCTCTTCTTCGGTTTTCAGCACGGCCATTACTCTCGCGGCTTGGTTCGCTAGGTTCGGGTAGGCCGCGCCCATGAGGTCAACCAAATCTGGGACCAATTTATGGAAGAAAGGGGTTTTCTGACCCAGCTTGTAGCCGTGGCGAATCGCACGGCGAACAATGCGACGCTGGACATAACCCCGCCCTTCGTTACTCGGGATCACGCCATCACTCACCAAAAACGCTGTGGCGCGAATGTGATCCGCAATCACCTTGAGCGAGGGATTGCTAAGGTCTTGACAGCCGGTTTCACGGGATGCTGCCGCAATCAACCGGGTGAACACATCGATTTCGTAGTTGCTGTGCACGCCCTGCAAAATCGCCGCCAGTCGCTCCAAGCCCATACCGGTATCCACACAAGGCGCTGGTAATTTCTTGACGGAGCCATCAGGCTGCATGTCAAACTGCATGAACACGTTGTTCCAAATCTCGATGTAACGGTCGCCATCTTCATCAGGGCTGCCGGGTGGGCCCCCTGGGATCTCGGGTCCATGATCGTAGAAGATCTCGGAACATGGGCCACAAGGTCCCGTATCGGCCATCATCCAAAAGTTATCGGACATGTACTTGCCGCCCTTGTTGTCGCCGATCCGCACAATGCGTTCGGCAGGCACGCCAATGTCATTTGCCCAGATGTCATACGCCTCATCATCATCGATGTAGACCGTTACCCACAGCCGTTCAGCCGGTAGTTTGTAAACCTCAGTGAGTAACTCCCATGACCACCGCAGGCTGTCACGCTTGAAATAGTCACCAAAACTCCAGTTACCGAGCATCTCAAAGAAGGTGTGGTGACGCGCCGTGTACCCCACATTTTCTAAGTCGTTGTGTTTACCGCCGGCGCGCAAGCAGGCTTGCACGGAGGTCGCACGTTTGTAGCTACGGGTATCGGTGCCCAAGAACACGTCCTTGAACTGCACCATGCCGGAGTTCGTGAACATCAACGTGGGGTCGTTACCGGGGACCAATGAACTACTGGCAACCACCGCGTGCGCGCGCTGCGCGTAAAAGTCGAGAAAGGACTGGCGAATTTCGGCAACGGTTGAGGGCGTTCGGCTCATGTGTAGACTCGGCGATAGAAGGTATAAACCCTCTATTTTCACCGATCTTTAGCTCGTTTTGGTCAGCCAAGGCTTGGGTTTTGGTTTAACCTCTGCTCGTTGTTTTCGCACGAAAACGCCTCTGTTTACACCTTTACCGGAATTACACGCCATGAATAGCCCTCTGAGCCAACTCGCAGACCCCACGCTCTTAAAAACCAGCGCCCTCATCAACGGCGAGTGGATCACTGCCGACAACCAATTTGACGTCACGGACCCCGCCACAGGTGCCCACCTGGCGAAAGTTGCGAACATGGGCCCCGCCCAAGCAGAGGCGGCCATCACCGCTGCGAACACCGCCTGGGCAGGCTGGCGCAAAACGACCGCCAAGCAGCGCGCCATCATCATGCGCAAGTGGTACGACTTGTTGATGGCAAACCAAGCGGACTTAGCGCGCATCATGACCGCCGAGCAGGGCAAGCCCTATGCAGAGGCGATGGGCGAAGTGGCCTACGGCGCCAGCTTTGTGGAGTGGTTCGCCGAGGAAGCGAAACGGGTCAATGGTGAAACCTTGCCCACCTTTGACAATAACCGGCGTCTGCTGGTCTTGCGCGAGCCCATCGGCGTATGCGCGGCCATCACGCCCTGGAACTTCCCCTTGGCCATGATCACGCGCAAGGTCGCACCAGCACTCGCAGCAGGTTGCCCCGTCATCATCAAGCCAGCCGAGTTAACGCCGTTGACCGCGTTGGCCGCCGCTGAGCTGGCGATGCGTGCGGGTATTCCGGCCGGTGTCTTGAATATGTTGAGTGCTGACGCTTCGCAGTCCATTGCCATCGGTAAGGTCTTGTGCGCCAGTGATGTGGTGCGCCACATCAGCTTCACCGGTAGCACCGAGGTGGGCCGCATCCTGATGGCGCAATCGGCGCCCACGGTCAAGAAGCTCTCCCTGGAGTTGGGCGGTAACGCGCCTTTCATCGTGTTCAATGACGCCGATATCGATAGCGCCGTAGAGGGTGCCTTTGCCAGCAAATACCGTAACGCGGGGCAAACCTGTGTCTGCTCAAACCGCTTGTATGTGCAGTCAGGCGTGTATGACGAGTTCTGTACGAAGTTCGCCGCCAAGGTCAAAACAGCGAAGGTCGGTAACGGTTTCGAAGAAGGCGTTAACCAAGGTCCGCTGATCGAGGAAGCGGCGCTCGAAAAAGTACAACGCCACGTCGAAGATGCGATTGCGCGCGGCGCCCGCGTACTGACTGGTGGTAAGCGCTTGTCCGGCCAATTTTTTGAGCCCACCGTGGTGGCGGACGCCACCGCAGACATGCTGTGTGCGAAGGAAGAAACGTTCGGCCCGTTTGCCCCGATTTTCAAATTTACGGAAGAGCAAGAAGCCATCGACGCCGCCAACAACACCGAATTCGGTTTGGCCAGCTATTTTTACAGCCGCGACATTGGGCGCATTTTCCGGGTATCCGAGGCACTGGAATACGGCATGGTTGGCGTGAACGTCGGTATTTTGGCAACCGAGCATGTACCCTTCGGCGGCGTCAAGCAAAGTGGCTTGGGTCGCGAGGGCTCGCACCACGGCATGGATGACTACGTCGAAATCAAGTACGTGTGTATTGGCGATGTGATGTCATCGTAAGAAACGCCGGCAGACCGTGTAAACTCCGGTCTGCTTGTTCAAACGCGGGTGTAGTTCAATGGTAGAACGGCAGCTTCCCAAGCTTTAGACGCGAGTTCGATTCTCGTCACCCGCTCCACGTATCGCTGTTGCGATCAAGCCGCCCGTAACGCTCTCGCCTGTGCTTGGACCGTTACCTCTCGGCCCATGATTTCGAGCAAGACAAATACGCGATCTTGCGCCGAAGCGGTCACCAACCCCTCAAGCCCCTTCAAGGGACCTTCGACCAACCGTACAGGCGTACCAGCGGTCAACCCGTGGACGACCGCCTCTTCCCGGGCGGAGAGCGAGGCGGCGACCTGCACCGCTTGTTCAACGACAGCATGGGACACGGTCGCCGGCACCGTTCCAAAACGCACCAATTGGCTGACACCCAGCGTCGAGCGGATCGGCGCGATGGACTGAGTCTCATCGCAGGTTTGCACAAACAGGTAACTGGGGAAAAGTGCCTCCCAGCGCTTGCGGGGCTGAATCAACTCGGGTAGGACAACGCGGTATTTTTGTCTAAGCAGTTGAGCCGCCGCCTCCCGCTCGGCGCGGGGCTTGGTTTTCACCACATACCAACGTTGTAGCTCGCTTGACTGATCAGACATTGGTATAAAAATTAATTACAAAGTGTTATTCTAGTCGATCCAAAGCAGGCGCTGTATCAACGGCAGTGACGCGATCGATTCGGCGACCCTCCATTGTGGTGATCGTGAATTCCCAAGTCAAAATTATAACTTTTTCGCCTTCTGACAGCAACTCGCCGGATACATACTGCAGCAGACCGGCCAGTGTGTTGTAGCGTCCCTTCTCTTCGTCAGGCAAGGTATCGAATCCCAAGCGAACTTTGAGCTCAGATGCTGGCATCGCACCATCCAAATCCCAAGAGCCATCGGCACCCTCGATGGCCCACGTATCCAACGCCTCTTCCGACTTCAATTCCCCCGTGATCGCCTCTAACAAGTCACGCGGCGTCAACAGGCCCTGCACCACGCCGTACTCGTCCACCACAAAAACCATGCGCATCGCTGAGACACGGTATTGCTGCAACAGCTCCATGCCATTGAGGGTCTCGGGCACGTAAACGGCGGGGGTGACATGACCGCCCACGGCATCCTGCCCGTTCGACTCATCCCAGACGCGCAACATTTCAGAGACATGCAACACGCCCACAATGTTGTCTAAGCCACCTTTGCAAACCGGGTACCAAGAGTGCCCCAGCGCACGCGCCTTTTGCAGGGCTTCGTCGACAGTGTCAGCAGCCTCAAGCCAGTGAATATCGGCACGCGGCAGCATGATTGAACCCAGTGATCGTGTGTCCAAAGCAAACACATTGCGTACCATCTGGTGCTCGTGCACCTCAATCACGCCGGCACCCAAACCTTCGGCAAGACTTTCCTCGATTTCCTCGGTCGTCATCACGGCCTCGTCATTCACCCGCACGCGCATTAAACGCAAGAAATAGTGCGTGGTCGCCGACAACAACCGCACAAACGGATGCGCGACCATGGCGACCACCGTCATGGGGATCGCAACAAACCGCGCCACCGTCTCGGGGAACAGCTGGCCAATCCGCTTGGGCACCAGCTCGCCAAAGACAATGGTCAAAAAGGTGATGACCGTCACCACGATCGCGGTGGCCACGATGTCGGCTGTTGCGCGCTCAAGCCCCCACGTGGACAGGTTGTCAGACAAACTTGCACTAAAGGCCGCTTCGCCGACAATCCCGTTCAGTACACCGATAGACGTGATGCCCACCTGCACTGAAGACAAAAAGTGGGTGGGGTCCTCCATCAGCTTGACAGCCGCACTGGCGCCCTTGTCACCTTCGTCGGCAAGGCGTTGCAAGCGGCTCTTGCGACTGGAAGCCACCGCAAGTTCTGACATGGCAAACGCACCGTTCAGAACAATCAACAAAAGAATGATTAAGAAATCCATAATCTAAGCATGGCACTTTACATGATTGGCGACATACAAGGCTGTGACGAGGCCTTGCAAGCCCTGCTCCAGACCCTTGATTTTTCACCGAGCCGGGATACGTTGTTCGTTTTGGGGGATTTGGTCAATCGCGGGCCCAGCTCGCTAGCGACCATGCGGCGGCTGATGGCGCTGGGTGAGAGCGCGCAATGCCTGTTGGGCAACCATGACCTGCATTTATTGGCCGTTGGCTTGACGGGTGCCCGGGTAAAACCACAGGACACGCTTGACAGCATTCTGAGCGCAACTGACCGCAACGCCCTCTTGCATTGGCTGCGCCATCGACCACTGGCCATCGACGCCCATGGCTGGCTGATGGTCCACGCGGGTGTGCTACCGCAATGGACGCGCGCGCAAACCGTCGCACTTGCACAGTCAGCGCAGGGCGTCCTTAGGGGCGAGGCACACCTTGAGTTTTTCAAAAACATGTACGGCAATTGGCCCAACCAGTGGCAAGCGCCGAGCGCACGAAACCCCGAATGGACCGCGTTTGATGAAACCCGTTTAGTCATCAATGCGCTCACCCGAATACGCTTATGTGACAGCAATGGGCAACTCGACTTTGCATACAAGGGTGACGCAACTGGCGCGCCCGCCGGCCTGATGCCGTGGTATGCGGTGCCTGGTCGGCGAACAGCGGACACCCGTATCGCCTTTGGACATTGGTCGACGTTGCGCGCACCGGAATCCGGACTTTTTGAGCCGCCAATGGTGTTGCCACTGGACACGGGATGTGTGTGGGGCGGGTGTTTAACCGCAGCAGAATTCCGCCCTGACAGTGCCCAAGTCACGCTCATCAAACAGCCTTGCCCGCAGGCACAACAGCCTGGTTAGCTGGTTGACTTAAACAGCGCTGCCACTTTGCGGCGAGGCTTGATGTTGGCAGAGATGCCCCGAGGTTTGACAGCGGTTGCCGCCTCCCACGCCGGCGTGGCATCAGGCGGCAGGCTGGGCTGATATGGCTGATCGAACAGCGGGTCCGATTTGGGCTGACGCGATAACGGCTGATAGCGCGCCTTGGGGTCACGGCTTTCGGCACGCTTGGCCAAGCGTTCCTCATCGTGTTTGTCGATACGAGGCTCTCGGCGCTCGCGGCCTTCATCCGAATCGCGTCCACCGCGCTCATCACGACGACCCCGAGTCGGCGCACGCTCAAACTCGACCGGTTCAACCTCAGCCTTGATCTTAATGAGCTTCTCAATGTCGCCCAGCAAACGCGCATCTGAGCTGGACACCAATGAAATCGCCAATCCACTGGCTCCGGCTCGTCCAGTGCGGCCAATGCGGTGCACATAGTCTTCTGCGTTGAAAGGCAAATCGATGTTGAACACCACCGGCACGTCTTTGATGTCGAGACCTCGCGCAGCGACGTCGGTACACACCAGCAAGTCGACCTCCCCCGCCTTGAAAGCAGCCAGCGCTTTCAGGCGCTCATCTTGGCTTTTATCGCCATGCATCGCTGCGGTACGCAGACCATCGCGCTCCAGGTTGCGGGCCAAGCGCGCGCAGCCCAGCTTGCTGTTGACGAAGACGAAAGCCTGCTTCACGTCGTGCTGCTTAATGAGCGCCAACATGGCCAGGCGTTTGTCTTCACCGCTTGCGCTGTAAAACCGCTGCTCGACCGTGGCAGCCGTGGCGTTTGAGCGCGCGACTTCAATCGTGACAGGGTCTTGCAGGTAGCTGTTCGCCAGCCGTTTGATATCGTTAGAGAATGTGGCTGAAAACAGCAAGGTAGTGCGCTGTTTTGGTAGATGGCTCAGGATGCGTTGCAGGTCTGGCAGAAAACCAATGTCCAGCATGCGATCAGCCTCGTCGAGCACCACGTACTCAACCTGATTCAACACCGCGGTTTTTGCCTCGATGTGGTCCAACAATCGACCGGGCGTGGCAACCAGCACCTCGACCCCTTGACGCAAAGCCGCAATTTGGGGCTTGATATCCATACCGCCAAACACCACTGCGCTGCGCAGGTTGGTAAAAGCGGCGTACTGCCGAATTTGATCCTCGACTTGGCTAGCCAACTCCCTTGTTGGAAGCAAGACGAGCGCCCGCACAGGATGGCGTGCGGGTGAGACAGAGGCATTTTCGTGACGCAGCAAGCGCTGCAACAGCGGTAATGAGAAGGCGGCTGTTTTGCCAGTACCGGTTTGGGCCGCGCCCATCACGTCTCGCCCTTGCAACACCACGGGGATGGCTTGGGCTTGGATGGGCGTCATGGTTTCGTAGCCCATTTGGGCAACGGCCTTAGCCAGTGACGGTGCTAAGGACAGTTCGGAGAAAGATGCGGTCATGTAGCCGCTGATTGTCCCACGTTTCAGGGATCACGCGAAACCTCTGAGGCCGGCTCCCGTGGGCAAATCACCACAAGCAGCCGAAAATTAAGCCTTTGGCAGGGTCACACCGACCTGACCTTGGTATTTCCCGCCCCGGTCCTTGTAACTGACTTCACACACCTCGTCGCTCTCAAAAAAGAGCACTTGTGCGCAACCCTCACCCGCATAGATACGGGCTGGTAGCGGCGTGGTGTTCGAAAACTCCAGGGTGACATACCCTTCCCATTCGGGCTCGAAGGGCGTCACATTCACGATGATCCCGCAGCGGGCATAGGTGCTTTTCCCCAAGCAAACGGTCAACACGTTGCGCGGAATGCGAAAGTACTCGACGGTTCGAGCCAGCGCGAAACTGTTGGGCGGAATGATGCACGAGTCGCCGTGGAAATCGACAAAGCTCTTTTCATCGAAGTTCTTGGGATCAACCACCGTGCTGTGGATATTGGTGAAAACCTTGAATTCGGGGGCGCAGCGGATGTCGTAACCGTAGCTGCTGGTGCCATAGCTGATGATTCGTTTGCCATCCACCTCGCGCACCTGGCCGGGTTCGAACGGCTCGATCATGCCCGTGGTTTCAGCCATCTTGCGAATCCACTTATCGCTCTTGATACTCATTGGTTTTGACTCCCTTTGCCTCGCATTTTAGGCGTAAAAAAATGGCCAGACGCCGAAGCGCTGGCCATTTCCAGTCAGGCTGGCCCAGGCTTAATTGCCTGGCACCTGGCCTTCAACGCCTTTGACGTAGAACTTGATACCGCCCAAGAACCCGTCATCGGCTTTTACGCCAGCGGCCACTTGCTCTTTGCCGGTGTTGTCCACGATAGGGCCCGTCCAAACAGCAAAGCTACCGTCTTTCAGACCCGCGCGGATCTCATCAACCTTGGCCTTGATGTCAGCAGGTACATCGTCCGCGACGGAGACCATGTCAATGGCGCCTTCTTTAACGCCCCACCATGAAGTACCCGTGCTCCAGGTACCGTCCAGCGCCTCTTTTACGGCCTTGCTGTAATAAGGTGCCCAGTTGATGATTGCTGACCCAAGGTGGGCTTTAGGCGCGTAGGCTTGCATGTCAGAGTCCCAACCAAAGGCGCGCTTACCATTCTTCTCAGCGGTTTGCAGCACGGCTGAAGAGTCAGTGTTTTGCATCAAGACGTCTGCGCCACCGTTAATGAGTGACTGCGCTGCTTCGGTCTCCTTTGGTGGATTGAACCACTCGCCAACCCACACAACTTTGGTCGTCACTTTAGGGTTCACAGACTGCGCGCCCATGGTGAAGCTGTTGATGTTGCGGATCACTTCAGGAATTGGGATTGAACCGACCACACCGAG
Source organism: Burkholderiaceae bacterium (assembly GCA_049448275.1). GTDB lineage: Bacteria > Pseudomonadota > Gammaproteobacteria > Burkholderiales > Burkholderiaceae_C > RS62. Next base: position 584 of record JBMTSM010000027.1, on the reverse strand, counting down.
CGTGTTGGACTTCGTCATCGCCCCAGCGATCACACCCGCCATGTACGCACCTTGATAGGTGCGACTGTCGTAGGTGCGCATGTTGCCGGCGGTTTTGTAACCCGTGGCGTGCTCAAATTTGACATCGGCAAAATCAGGCGCCACTTTCAACATGGGTTCCATGTAACCAAAGGTGGTACCGAAAATCAGCTTGTTGCCCTGACTCGCCATGTCACGGATGACACGCTCAGCGTCGGCGCTCTCGGGGACGTTCTCGACAAACGTGGTGACGATCTTGTCGCCAAATTCAGCTTGAACGGCTGCGCGCGCACGGTCATGGGCAAAGGTCCACCCACCGTCACCCACGGGGCCGACGTAGGCGAATGCGACTTTCAGGGGCTCGGCGGCGGCGGGCGCTGCGGCAGGTGCAGCCGCTTCCTCTTTTTGGCCGCAGCCCACCAAAACAACAGCGGCGACCGCTGTGGCAGCAACAGTTTTGGCAACTGCGCTGAATTTAATCTCTGTCATGAGGTCACTCCTGTGTAAAAAAATGCCAATGCGCGCATTATGAACTCGGATGAAAGCTTTTTCCAATGCTCTGCGGC
>JBMTSM010000026.1:0-13762 GCA_049448275.1 Burkholderiaceae bacterium | reverse complement strand
AGCCGCGGCGTTGCCCGCTGTAGCCGTCATTCCGAGTAGGGTCGTACCGCCATTGCCCGGTATCCTCCCGCCTTGGGCCGATGTACGCACCGACGTTCAAATGTCGCGCGAGCTGCGGAACTTGTCGCAGCGCGAGGCTGCCGAGAAATTCTTGCCTGATGCTCGCCGTCTGTGGGTTGATGACCGCTTCAAGGTCAACGATGTCCCACCGCCTGCAACGGTCGCTTCGGCCAATGCCGCGGCTGCCCCAGCGGCTCAACCTGAGGAGAAGCCCAGTGCCAAGGTCGAGCCTAAGGCGGAACCCAAGCCTGCTGCGACAACACCCAAAGCGCCACCCCCACAACCAGCGTCCGTGACGGGCACCGCTGCAACTGCGACTGCACCTGCATCAGCGCCTTCGTCTTCGGCAAACCTCAATCCCGATAATCGCTTGGGACATAACTGGGTGAACAGCCAGCCTGAGCGTTATTGGGTCTTGCAATACACCTCGGTGGTTTCTGCTGACCAAGCCCGGGACTGGATTGCCGCTCACCCCAAACTGGAGCGTCTGCACGCGGTGGCCGTGATGAAGAAAAACGGCTTACCGCACTATGTCGTTGTGTATGGCGCATTTAAAAATCGCGAAGAAGCACAAGCTTTCGCAACTTCTGCCGAATCACCTAAAGAGTATTGGGCGCGTAGCATCAAATCCTTGAAAGGGGTTTTGCGCACGCCGTGATTTTGAGGACTTTTGGAACGGTAACGCATGCCTGAAGAGAAAGCCATATTGGTCTCGCGCAACTCGCGCGAAGTCCGCGTCGCAGAGGGCGCGCGTTCAGCGCAACGCCCGCGCGGTGAGGCGACCATGGGTGATGTCCGACAAGTGGGAACCCAGCGTACCCGTGTGCCTGGCGCTGTCGATGATGGGGCCGGCAATGCCCACGTGGTGATCCGTCCGAAAAAGCCGATCAAAGTCAGCCGTCCACCGGCTGCTTTGGTTGAAGTTTTAAAAGCACGTCAAAAAAATGCGGCATCGAGTGCGCCACCTGCATTCAAAACCAGAGGTCTTGATTTGGACGAGCGCATCAACCAAATACGGGAGGTCAATACCGCGCTCACCCGTGATCTACAAGCCATTGAAGCCGAGCGCCCTCGGGCGTCTGATAAACAGCGACTTACGAATGAAGCGCATCAGCTGGCAACTGTTGAGTTGCGCGCTGATGGAAAAGCCATCACGTCGGGGAGAAAAAGATGAGTGAAACCGAAAAAACACAAGAAACCGATACCGATTTCAAACCCAGCGAGGCCGTGCCAGAGGTCGACCCGGAGACCGTTGACGTCATTGATCCTGAAGCCGCCGAAGCCGCCGAAGCCGCCGAAGCCGCCGATGGCGCAGATGATGAGGCGCTTGACGATGCCGAGGATGCCACGCCGTCTGGCCCACCACCGGGTGAACCTTCTCGGCGAGAGCGTCTGCGCGCAAAAGAGCAGACGGAAGCGCGCGCTGCTGAGGGGAAGGCGCCATCGAGCCGCCGTCGCGCGCCTGAGCCCTCGCCTTTTGATGAGATCGACGAACCCGAGGAGGACGCACATGCGGAACACCCGCCTTCAGCATTGCCTCAGGATGTGCGCAACCACCTGGATGCCTTGAGCTCGGTGGTGCTGGATTCAGCCGATGTTGCGTCCAACGCCGCTGCATCGGCCACGGGCTTGGCTGCTGAGTTACAGGCCTCGGTCAAGACAGTGGATGCGGCGCTGGCTGCAGCCTCGCGTCAAGGCAAGATCGTCCTGGGTGTATCGGGTGGTGTGTTGTTTTTGTCGGTCGCCGTGTTTGCGGCGATGTCTATGACGTTGCAGAGTCGCATCAACCAAGCGGACGCTATGTTGCTGGCTGTTGGCAAGCGCGTGGTCGAGTTAAATGCAGGCATCGAGGGTATCGATGCGATGAACCGTTCGCTGTCTAGTTTTTCAGACCGTACCGACGCCATCATGGCTGCGCAAGCGAAGTTAGAGGAGCAGATCAAAGCCAGCTTGGGTGAGTCGAAGGCGCTCGTTACCAATTTGCCAACGCAAACCGCCAAGTCGGTGGAGGAGAGCAACAAAGCCCTCTCAACCCAAGTGGGTGCTTTGGATGCGCAAATGAAAAAGCAGGCGCAGGCCATGGCCTCGCTGGGTACGCAAGTCAAAGACTTGAAGGGCGCGGTAGGCGATGTTGAGCCGCTCAAGCGCGATGTTCAGGCCCTGATTACTCTGCAGAAGCAGCGCTATCTAGAGGCGCTTCAACAGCAACAGCGCGCAGCGACCACAGCAAGCGCGCCAGAGGTGATCCTGCAATACCCGAATCCCAAGAACGCCAAGACCCCTGAGAAAGCGAAGCAGTAAGACCGACTCTGGAGAGGTCTTACTTGCCGCCGTCAATGATGACTTCGATGCGTCGGTTCTTGGCACGGCCCCCCGGCGTGTCGTTGGTATCAATGGGGCGGGTATCGGCGTAACCGCTCACACTGACTCGCCCTTGGGCTAATCCCGTGTTTGCAGTCAGGTAGTCGGCCACTGCGCCGGAGCGGGCGCCTGACAAATCCCAGTTTGACTGGAAGCGATCATTAAACACGACGGGTACGTTGTCGGTGTGGCCTTCAATGAAGATGCGGCCCGTGCTCTGCGAAACCGTCTTTCCAACTGAGTTCAGGGTTTCTGTAAAACCGCGTTGCAGCGTCGCTGATCCCGATGCAAATGAACCTTGTTCGGCTAAACGGATGATGATGCGCGCACCATCACGCTCCACCTCGGCTTTGCCCGCCTCAATTTCTTTGGCCAAATCTTTTCGGATTCGGGCGTATTGCGCGTCGGTCTGCGCCTTACTGCCGCTGCCGACACCGCCACCGTTTTGTGCCGCATTCTGTGAATTGGCATCTTGGCTGTCGCGCACCTCTACCTTTGCAGTCACCGCGGCTTGGGCTTCGGCAATCTTGGCGTAAAGATCAATGGTTTCTTGCGGTACGGCGCCCCCTTGTTTATCGCCCTTGGCCGCGCTGCCGCCCGCTACTTGACCGCTTGCTGCACCCCCAGACTGGGCGGCTTGCATCGCGCCGCCTGCGCTGGTGCCTTGCGCACTGCCACCGGTTTGCGCACCAGTGCCTGGGGCCCCGTTTTGTGCGGCGGTGCTACTGCCACCCTGAGCGGTATTGGCGGCGGCGGGCCCGCCTTGTTGCACCCCAGACTGACCGTCCCCCGCGCCAGATGGCGGTTTGTTTACGTAAACAACCACCTTCCCTTCCTCGGTGGTGACCTCGACTTTTCCGGCGGCAATTTCGTTCGCCAGTGAGCGGCGTACTTCGGTTGCCGCTTGCTGTGGTCCATTGGTCCCTGAGCTGTCGTCAGTCTTGATCACGGGTTCAGGCTTGCGCTCGTCCGTGGTTTGTTGCGTGACGTTTTCGATGGGCGTCGGCTCGGTGATTGCGGGTGAGAAGTTCCGCGCGATGATGCTGGTGCCTTTGGGGGACTCCACCACAGGCACGATACGCTGCACACCAAATGAATTTTTCAACGAGCCGTTGATCTGTTTGAACTTGGGGACGTTCATTTCTGCGAACGACAAAATCAACACGAAGAACGCCATCAGCAAAGTCGCCATGTCCGCAAACGTCGCCATCCAAGCGGGCGCGCCCACGGGTGGACAGTCGGGGCAGTCGTCACATTTCGGGCAGTCGTCTTCGCCACCTGCGGCAACGACGACTTCAGGCGTCGGTTCCTCGACAGGTGCGACTGCCTCAGGCTTCGCGTCTGGGTCGGGTGTATTTGCTTCGGTCGCCACGTGCGATTCCTGCGTTCAGTTAGGCTGCGGCTTCAAGTTTGGCGCGCCCTTTGGGGTCGACAAACGAGATCAAGACGTCAGTGAGCATGCGGGGGTTACCACCACTTTGGATGAACATCACACCTTCCAAAATGAGCTCGTTGTTCAGAGATTCTGCGGCATCTAATTTCTGCAGCTTCTGAATCAAGGGGATGCAGATCACGTTTGCGATAACCGCGCCGTACATGGTCGTGAGCAACGCCACCGCAAACGCAGGACCAATCGACTTGGGGTCACTCATGTTGCCCAACATGATCACCAAACCAACCAACGTACCAATCATGCCCATCGCAGGCGCGACTTCCTTCACCGAGTCGAAGAAGGCAATACCCGTCGAGTTGCGTGCAGAGATCATGTCTTTCTCGCGCTCCAGCGCCGCCTTGATGAGCGACCCTTCGGTGCCGTCGACCAGCATGCGAATGCCTTTCGCCATGTAGGGGTTCGGTATGTCTTGACCTTCCAGCGCGATCATGCCGTCTTTACGGGCAATGGTTCCCAAATTGACCAGCTGCTCAATCAAGTCTTCGGGTTTATCGATTTTGAACTTGATGGTTTTCATCGCAACACCAATGGCTGCAATGTATTCTGGGAACGTACTGCGCGCGAGTACCGTGGTCGCAGTTCCACCTACCACGATCAAAATGGAGGGCATGTCAATAAACGGTCCGGGGTCACCCAAGGCTGAAATAATCAGTCCGAAGGTGGCAACAAATCCAATGATGGTTGCGATATCCATGGTGTACGTCTCGTAAAGCTACGGTTATGGGGCGGCAAAAAGCCGACACTTTGCGGATTCAAAGCGAGAAACGTGCCAATGACTGTTTGCCGCTTTGGCGAGCGAGCGCGAGGCCCGCTGTAAATTTTGGCAGTTCCGGCTCAGGGCGTCGACTTTTTGGTGGAATTCTTGACGCCTGGTCGAGGTTTGTGATAATTTGAAAACGAAAGAATTTATTTTTTTCGGCAAGTGTCTGTTTTTGGTCGGCGCAATCCTTGCTTCGTTGAATCCATCCCTCATCACAGACGAACGTCAGTTGCTTATGAACGCTACCGATACCCGCTTCGCTACTGGCCGCAGCTCTTTGTGGCGCGCATGGGCTCGCCTGTCAGTGGTGCTGTTTGCCGTGATCCTGATCGGTTGCAATCGCTACGAGGCCACACCGCAATGCAGCGTCGCGATTAAGGAGGGGTTTACTGGCTATTTCAAGGTCAGCAGCAATGGTCTCGCCGTTGATCAGATAACAGGCCAAACTTGGTACCGTTGCAATGCGGGTCAGCGCTACCAGAACGGTCAGTGCGTTGGGCAAGCCCTGCACCTCAGCCAGTCCGAAGCTATGGCCTACGCGGAAGAGTTTTCAAAAGCGTCTGGTCGCAAGTGGCGCCTCCCCACACAGGGCGAAATGGCCACCATTAACTTGTCAGAGTGTGTGAACCCGTCGGTTAACCCCAACGTGTTTCCCAACATGCTGGTGAGTAATTACTGGTCATCCGAGGGCAGTGGCAGCAACAGCCTCATGGGGTGTGCCACCTATACCTACAGCGGCAACCAGTTCTGCCGCGAACTCAAAGAGAGCCCGCTACCCTTTTTGCTGTTGGTGAATTAGGCGACCCGCAGCTCGTATTTGTTGATCTTCTCGATCAGGGTTGTGCGTTGCAGCGACAGCAACTTGGCCGTTTTTGACACATTACCCTCAGACAATTCAAGGGCTTGCGCGATGTAATTGCGTTCAATCTCCGCCATGCGCTGCTTCAATTGAATGCCCTCGCTGGGCAATTCATCGAGTCCTTGGGCCAGCATGATGATGTCTTGTACGGCGTTGTCATCATCCGCAGTCGCTTGTGTTGCAGCGTCTACCTCTGACAGACTTTCCCGCGCTTCCTCGGGCACTTCGGGGAACAGCGTCAGTACATTGCTGGCGGCAATTTTGCCGAATAACTCGTCACGCAGCGCAGCCAGGCCCTTGGGTAGCATGGCGGCGGGCACGGTGCGCAAGCCAATCTCTTGACCTGGGAATAACGCCGTGAAGCGGTCGACCAAATTGATCAACTCACGCACATTACCGGGCCAGTTGTAGCTTTTCAATGCCAACAACATGTCGGGGCTGAAGCGGATGGCGTCACGACCTTTCGGGGCCAGTCGCTTGGCGTGGAAGGCGGCCAACTCAGGAATATCGTCCACACGGCGGCGCAGCGGGGGCGATTGCAAAGGCAGCACATTGAGACGGTAAAACAAATCCTCGCGGAAACGGCCGGCCTTAACCTCCGCCTCCAAATCCTTGTGTGAAGCGGCAACCACCCGCACATCGACCTCGACAGGCTTCATCGCACCGACCGGATCCACCGCGCGCTCCTGCAGAACGCGCAACAGCTTCACTTGGATATCAAGGGGCAAATCGCCGATCTCATCTAAAAACAGGGTCCCACCGTGCGCCAACTCAAAGCGGCCCACCCGGTCACTGACCGCCCCGGTGAAAGCACCCTTGCGGTGGCCAAACAGCTCGGCCTCGACCAATTCTCGGGGAATTGCGGCACAATTAACTGGCACAAAGCGACTGCCTGCTCGATCGGACTCGTCATGCAGCGCGCGCGCAATCAGCTCCTTCCCGGTCCCGCTCTCGCCAGAAATCAGGACGGTGGCTTGGCTGTTGGCAACTGTGGAGATGAGGGCGCGCAGTGCGCGCATTTCCTCACCGCGTCCAATAATGGGCGTCGCAACTTTCTCTTTTAGTGGCATAGACGCGATTCTGATAGGCTTGTTGCCGGCCGCCAAGATAGCAAAAGTTAGTGTTCATTATTGAGATTGATGAGAATTGCATTGAATAGTATTAAGTTATTGAAATTACATTTGTAGTGCCTTTGGTTTTTACTTTTGATTACAACTAAAGCCCAGCGGGTCTGTGCCGATACCACTAGTAACTTGAAGTGCGCCGCGCTGGCACGGCCTAACATGTCTCAATCAGGAGTTCACTCATGCGTTACCTCATTCAAAAATCTACAGCCTTGCGTTTGGCACGCTTCGGCAGTTTGCTGACGTTGATGGGGGCGTTGACCGCATGTCAAACCATGCAGGCCATGATGGCGACCCCCGAGGCAGAGAAAAAGGCAGAAGTCGCTGCGCCCACGGTGGAGCCCATTCCCGTTCGCTCGGCACGTGCATCAATGATTGCCCCCATCGTTGAGACACGCGAGACCATCACGGCTACGGGTTATGCGGTGGTCAGCATCCAAAACCACAAGACACCGGCGCAGAAGCGGTTGCTTGCCATCCGCGCCTCCAAGTTGGACGCCTACCGCGCATTGACCGAGCAGGTCTATGGTCAACACTTGGATGCCACCACCACCGTGGCCGACATGACCGTGATGAGCGACACCTTCCGTACCCGCGTTGAGGGCGTGATTTACGGCGCTGTTTTGGTCAGCATCACCCCTGCGGGTGACGACACCTACGAGACCACTTTGTCGCTGGATGCGCGTGTGGTTGACGATTTGCGTGCGCTGTATTTGGGTCAATTGGCATCCAACATCCGCTGACAGCGGCAACGGCGTCTGGCACGCCGTTTGCATGCGTTGGGGATGCCATGACTTTCGAGATCGCCATGACCGTCGACCAATCGCATCCCACTTTGACACAACGCCTTGTATGCCAAGGCGTCTTGCTGGCGCTATTTGCCGGCTTGCCACTTGTCGCGCAGGCTCAGCTTGGCCCCACGACGCTGAGAGCTTTGGAGGCGCAAGCGGGTATACCCGACGGCTCACCCCCCATTGCCCAATCTGCGCCTGCACCGGTAACGCCTAGCCCAGCCACGAGCGCAGCACAGGCGGCCAATGTAGCCGCCGCACCGACACCAGCGCAGGCTGATGGCGCTGCAACCCCTCCGCCCCCCCTCAAACCTGAGCCCATCGACTGGGCGAATTTCAAGGCACCTCAGTCGGACGAAGAGCGGCGGCTAGAGGCGGCCAAGGCAAAGAAAATTGCTGACATGCGCGCGTTATTGGGTACAAACGCAGCCCCCGCTAAAGCGGCGGCTAAAGCCCCAGCACCCCAGAAACAAGCCAAAGACGCTGAGACCACGCCCTACGATACGCAACTCGCCGCCATTCGAGACGCCCTGATCGAAAAGGCCTTGCAGGGCCCCACCCGTGTGGTTTCGACCGCTTGGATTGACGATCAAGGCCGTTTGCATGAAGACGCGCAGATGACCAATGACATGCGCGTGCGCGGCGTGCGAGTCCTGAATTACACCGCCAATGGCAAGGCGACCATCAAGGCCGATGTCGATATGCAGGCGCCCAATCAGCCCATTTGCGCAGCCCCCGATGCTGCCAAGTGGACCCAGCACGTTCGCGTGATGTCTCAAATCTCGCCCGATGTGCGACCCGAAGACTTGCACTTTGCCAACGAGATGTTGGCGGGTTGGCTTACCGAGTGGGCCCGTGCAAGTCAAACGTATGCCCGGCGTTGGCAACAAAGCCCCATGAACGTTGCTGAGCGTGATGCCTATGAACAAGCCTTGTTGGGCCGTACCGCTGGGGGGCGACCTGACCAAGGGCAGTGGCGGTTGCTCATGACCATCGCTCGCGCCGAAGAGGGGCCCGAGACTGCAGCCGCGCCCGCGCCTGCGCCCCAGTTCGCATTGTTCGGTACGCCCCCCGACACCGGGATATCGCGTCATTGGCAATTGACGCTGCGTCTGGAGCCCATGTTCAGCAACGCGACGCCGTTGGTCCAGCAAGCCAAGCTCACTTGGACCATGCCGGAGGCGACCCTGATTCCCCCAAAGTTGCCGGAGAACGTCGCCGTCGGTTTGGCTTGGGAGTCTGAGAAGTGGATTAAAGCCATCAACGAACGCATGGCCTGTGAGCCTCTGCAATTCGCAATGAAAGAGAAAATGGGGAGTGAAGTCCACATCAACGGCGGGCGATTCAACGGCCTTGAAGTGGGCGATCGCCTCGTGATGGTTGACAGCCGCGCCTTACCCGCGAGAATGTTGCACGCAGGGGTAGCCGCCCGTTTGGCCCTGGCTGAGGTGGCCCAAGTGGATGAAACCGAGTCGGTTTTGCGACAAGTCGCCGGCCCACCTTTACCCGAGAAGCCGCAGGGCGACTGGGTGGCAATGCCCTATTGAAGAGAGAAAGCCATGATTCCAAAGACCCAATCCCAAACCAAACGCCGTTTCCATTGGCAGCCGGCATGTGTCGGCGCACTTGTTGCCATGACTATTTGGACACTGGTGCCCCGTGCAGCCCACGCGCAGGGTGCCAACATGCTGGCAAACGATGCGCTCAAGGCGCTGCTGGGCAAAGATATGCCCATGGATAGCGCGGCGGCCAATGCCACGGGCGCGCAGGTGATGATGACCGAGGTGCCGGGCGCACCTGTATCAATGGCCGCAGATGGTAGCCGCCAGCGTTACACCGTGAACCGAGGTGAAACGTTAGACCGCGTGATCGCGCGGTCCATGACGGGCGTTCGCGCTGACATCAAATTAATTCGTAAAGCATTCGTGATGCTCAACCCCACTGCCTTCCCGCGTGGCACCCCGCACATCATGATCGCAGGCGCGCATTTGCAGGTGCCAACGGTGGGTGATTTACAGGCGCTGAGTGGTGGTGGCGCCTTGTCGGCCCAAGCGTCTGCTGAAAATATGACGCCGTCTGAACCCGTGGACAAACGCGGTTGGGTGCGATTCCCATAACCCCGTAGCGCGAACGCCCCATGCTCTTTTCGCCCGAAACCATGGCCGTTGCCGGGCGCTTGAATACGCTGGTTATCGACGCCCGCGCGCCCGTTATTCAAGCACCTGAAGCCCGCCTTTTAGGGTTGACACAGGGGCAGATCGTGAACGCCATCGCGGAGGTGCGCGGCGAGCGATTGAAGCTGATCTTGCAGGGGCGTGCCATTGAGTTACCGCGCGGCTTGAGGCTAAGTCCCGGTGACGCGGTCACCCTCAAGGCGTTGGCGCAAACCTCTGGTCAATGGCAGTTGCAACCGCAGGCGATTAATGGCAAACCCGTGACCCTGGCACCCACCCCTCAGACCACCCAGGCACCACAGACCGCTCCCACACCTCAGACGACACCAGCATCACAAATCGCGCAGGCGACGCAGACCACAGCGGGGTCTCAAGCCATGTCAGCTAAGCAGATACCGCAGGGGCAGCCGTCATTGCAACCCGCGCCGACGGGCGTCCCCACCGCGATCGCCCAAGCTGGGGCACCGGCTCCGCCCAGTCATGTGCGGTTCATACCTGACGCGCAAGTCACAACCAAATCGGGTGAGGTGCTTGCGGCAGCGACAAACAAACCCGCGACCGCGCAGCCGCCAGCAGGCGTGCAGCCTTTGGCGCAACCCGATGCGGCCGTTTCTGCACGGCTCAGTGCGCTGCTGTCCCGCCCACCCGATACATCGGCATGGGCCCATTTATTTAAAAGTGGGGCGCTTGATCAGTTGTTGAAATGGGTGACTAATGCAGCGCCGAGGTCCAGCGCCGCCACGCCGACCTTAGCGGCTCCCACCGGGGCGGCGGCGCCCTTGGCGGAGCGTTTTGACCAATGGCCGTTACTCAATTTGCGTATGGGCGGGTTGACGCCGCGCACCCTGCGTGACGCCATGTTGGCGAGCGGCTTATCGGCTGAAGCCTTATTAGCCCGAGGGGACTCGAAAGGACGCCCTGACGTGAAGACGCTGCTACGACAGCTGATGGCAGTCCTCCAGCAAGGTACCAATGCCCATACGGTGGTGAAAGATGCCTTCGACGACATCGAGCGCGCGCAAGTAGATGCCGCACAGGCCTTAGAGCGCCGTGAATTGGCGTTTTCACTGGTGCTGCCCTTCTCTGACGCGGAGCCCGTTAATCTTAAATTCCAGCGCCACGCCAAGCGCGATGATGCGCCGGGGCACGTTTACACCGTCGATGTCCACACGCAAAACCAACGCTTGGGGGAGTTGTGGATGCGAAGCCAAATCCATATTCAAGCGGACCGCACCGATGTCGCGCTCACCATGTGGGCGGTGCGCGCTGATGTGGCTGTGCAAGCCCGCGCACACGTGGATGACTTGCGCGATGAGTTGGAAGCGGCTGGCTTGGGGCTAATTGAAGTCCAGGTGTTCAACGCCGCGCGTCCGAATCAGGATGCCGCGTGGACCACGCCTGATGCCGGCACCGTATTGGACGTTTCAGCATGAGACGCCAGCGACTCGAAGCCGTTGCCCTGGCCTATGGCCAAAACGAGGCGCCCGTGGTTACAGCCAAAGCGCAGGATGAACTGGCTGAGCAAATCATTGAGATTGCGAAGGAGCAGGGGATTTACATCGCCCAAGACCCGCAACTGCTGGCGATGCTGAGCCGTTTGGATCTTGAAGCGCAAATACCGCCCCAACTGTATGCCGCGGTCGCGGTGATATTGTCGTGGGCTTATTGGCTGAAGGGCATGGAGCCCGGTGACGAGAAGGTCGCCCCGCCTCAGGCCTCGTTGTAGCCACGGGCGCGGCGCGCGCGGCTGAGTTTGCCGAGGCGGTCATAGACTTCCACCGTGGCTTGGCCCGTCGCACCTTGCAGCGCTGCGATGGTGCCGCGAATGGCATCGAGCTGGCGAGAAATCAAAATCTCATTGCGATGATGGGCATCTCGACAAGCAGCCATTTGCTGTTTGAAGCTGTCCCAAGCGACGTCCTGGAGGGGGTGATTATCTGTGTCCACACCCTCATCGGTCACGCCCGTGAGGGTGGATAGCTCGGCCAGCAGCGCCGCTTTACTGGGTTGGAGCGCCTCAAAGGCGTCAATGTTTTGCGCTTTGAGCGCGTCAAACTCATCAGCCAACAGACGGGCAAGCCGTTGCGCACGGGCCTCAGCCTGTGTCACGTTGTCCGCCAGTGTGGTGCCGCTGAGCGTCATTCGAGGTTCACTCGCGGATCATTTGCTCAATGGCCACGAAATTCTCTGCGATGCGTTTCGCATTCAGGGGGTAGTTGCCATCACGGATTGCGTCCTTGATTGCGTCAACTTTGGCGCGGTCAAAGGCGGGTTCTGCCATGGCGCTCTGGGCGGCCGCGCTGAGCGTCAACACGTCGTCGTTCGCGCGGCGCGCTTCATCAGCGGGCGCGGCTTCTTTGCCGTCTGCGCGGGGCTTTTCGTCGCTGATGGCACGGGCCTTGGCCCGGCTTTCCGCTTGCCGCGCATTCAGATCGGCTGCAGCAGCGCTGGCTTGCTGTGTGATCGGGTTAGTCATAAGGTACTCACTTTACTGCTTATTCGCATTTTTCCATGGATGCCCTCTTGTTATCGACCCATTCTCACGAATCTTTAGGCAAAAAGGTAGAAAAATATCAAATTAGAACAACAATTTACTATAAGCCTATGGCTTCGTTTAAACCGATTACTTTCCCAGTAATTATTCGCCCTGATTCTGGGTTTTTTAATCGTATCTGCTCACCCATGCGGGCGCTTTCTTCCGCCAACAAGCGGACCGAAATCTGAAAACCGTTGCCGCTGCCAACAGAAAGTTTCACCATTGCGCCACGTTTGACCAGCACCGCGGCGCGTACGTCATGACGACGCAGCGGTTTACCGGCAGCAATGTCTCTTACTAATTCGGCACCAACGGCTTGTTCTATAGCGTCCAAGGTGTTGTTGCCAGCAACTTTTGAGTCCGCGGGCACCACCTTCAGCATGTCAGCGGTTAACCGTGTACCGCGTGTTAGGTGTACTCGGGGAACCACCCATTGGACTTCGATTGCCGATTCACTGGTCGTCGCTGTTTTGACGCTGGCTGGGGCTTTACCCTGGTGTGTCGTCAAGACGAATAATTGCCACTGGGGGCTGGTGCAGCGCACCCGTAGGTTAGTCGACTGTCGAAACGGTGCATCCACCAGTAATTCGGCGTCGCAGGGGCTGGGTTGGACCCGCTCATTGATTTCGGCGAGCGACAGAGCCGGCTCATCGGGGTGATTTTTTTCACCCCAGAGGCTCACTGCCTGCGCGATCGGCTCCCAGGCCTCGGGTATCGCGGTGGGGGCGGCATGCGCGCTGAACCAAGGGGCGAACCCCAGCAGCAACCCCAGCCATCGGGTGATGGTTTTTCTAGTTGGCAGTGGTCTGTTTCGGCACGGCATTTGCTTTTGTCCTGGTTGTGTGGCGAGGTGACGAAACCCCGACACCACCCAAAGTAAGCAAAAACAATACCAACTGCCCATGACACTTCAAACGATCAACCCGGACTATCTGCCCAGCAGCGGTGGGACTACCCGTGGGCGAGACGGTATTGTCCAAGGGAGCAATACCGGTGCAGGCACTGGGTTCGCACGGTTGGTCGCGCAACAAACGCCTGCCAGCTCACCGCCCGTATTGGACGCGGTGCGGGTGAAACGTGGCGACACCTTGATTGGAATCATCAAAGACGCCGCTCATGCCAACGGCAGAACCATCACCGGTGCTGAAGCTTGGCGGCTTGCGCAAACCGTCGCCGCAAATAATGGCTTGCGCGATGTGAACCTGATCTACCCCGATCAAACGTTGCAGCTCAAGGGCATCCAAGCGCAAGTCGGTGCGTTACCGTTGGCGACTTTGGCGAAGGGTGTACCACCTGAGTCGGTCGTGCGTGTGCCGCAGCCCCCACCGGCACCGACCCCGCCCGCATCGACACAAGCGGCCTTGGCCTTGCGGATGGCGCAGGGTCTTTCGGCGCAATCACTTGAACGGGTACAGGCAAAAACGCCGACCGCCACGCTGCCGACGCCAGTGGCTGTCAGCGCACTGCGGGGCGCGCCGTTTGCCCCGCGCATGCACACCCCTGTCTTGGATAAAACCCTTCAACGCGCGGTTGACAAAGGCTTCATTGCGTCGCAAGAGGTGAACCAGGTGAAGGCCAAGATCGCCCATATGGCGCAGAAGTACAACTTCCAACCCGATGACTTTGCGCGCCTCACGTTGATGG
>JBMTSM010000025.1:0-13903 GCA_049448275.1 Burkholderiaceae bacterium | reverse complement strand
GCGAAAGTCGATGTGATTGGTTCCGATCGGGAGTTCCGCGGTGGCAACGATTGGGCATTACCCGTGCGACATTTCCTGAACGCTAGCGCCGATCAGTGGGGTGCATTGCTGGCCAATGTCGCTGTTGCTGTCGCTGCTGAAAAGGGTGTGCAAGCGCCTGTTACTGGAACCGCGGATGCGGTGGCAAAAGCAATCGCAGCCAATCTGTGTGCTGGCACTGAAACCGCCATATTGTTAGGCAATGCAGCCGCACACCATGTGGATGCGTCGGCTTTGTTGTCCTTGGCAAATTGGATTGCCGCACAAACCGGTTGTAAGGTCGGTTATCTCACCGAAGCTGCTAACACCGTGGGTGCGCAGTTGGTCAAAGCCCAACCCCAAACGGGTGGGCAGAACGCGGCCCAGATGTTGTCGGGCAGCTGTAAAGCGGTTGTGTTGCTGGGCTGCGAGCCCGCTGCGGACAGTGCCGCAGGCGTGGCGTCAGTGGCAGCGTTGCAGCAGGCCGACATGGTCGTGTCATTTAACGCCTTCAAGACCAACCTGGATGTGGCCGATGTTCTATTGCCCATCTCGCCATTTACCGAAACGTCAGGTACGTTCGTCAATGCGGCAGGTCTTGCACAGAGTTTCCATGCCGTGGTGAAACCTTTGGGTGACACGCGTCCTGCATGGAAAGTGCTGCGGGTACTGTGCAACTTGATGGGGATTCCCGGCACCGATTTTGAAACTTCACAGGACGTCTTGGCGGCGACCGGCTTAACGGTTGGCCAAGTCCCAGAGGCGCATTTGAGTAACGCTTGCGATGCACCGATCGTGTTCAAGGCGATGGCCCTTGATGCAGCGCCAAGTGTGGCCGGTATTTACCAATTGGACGGCATTGTGCGTCGCGCGCCTGCGTTGCAGCACACCGTTGATGCCAAGCAGGAGGTGTTCGCATGATCGACACCATGTACAACGCAGGTCTGGGCTTGGTGTCGCAAGCTTGGTGGGCTGCTTTAGCGTGGCCTGTCTTGTGGTCACTGATCAAGATCGTGGCGGTGCTGGCGCCTCTGATGGGTGCAGTCGCTTACCTCACGCTGTGGGAACGTAAATTGTTGGGCTGGATGCAAGTGCGTTTGGGCCCCAACCGCGTCGGGCCTATGGGCTTGTTGCAGCCCATCGCCGATGCCGTCAAGTTGCTGACCAAAGAGTTGATCAATCCGACAGCAGCCAGCCAAGGCCTGTTCCGATTAGGCCCTATCCTCGCCATCATGCCGGCATTGGGTGCTTGGGCGGCGGTGCCTTTCGGTCCGGATTTGGTGCTGGCCGACGTCAACGCGGCGTTGCTCTTGATCATGGCGATTACCTCAATCGAGGTTTATGGCGTCATCATCGCTGGTTGGGCGTCTAACTCCAAATACGCTTTCTTGGGTGCTTTGCGTGCGTCAGCACAAATGGTGAGTTACGAAATCGCCATGGGATTCTGTCTGGTCGTTGTCATCATGGTCTCGGGTAGTCTGAACTTGGGTGTCATTGTTGATGAGCAAGCCAAGGGCATGATGGCCGATATGGGCCTCAACTTCCTGTCATGGAACTGGTTGCCTTTGCTCCCCATCTTCTTCGTCTACCTGATCGCCGGCGTTGCTGAGACCAACCGTCACCCCTTCGACGTGGTTGAAGGCGAGGCCGAAATCGTGGCTGGTCACATGGTCGAGTACTCCGGTATGGGTTTCGCCGTTTTCTTCTTGGCCGAATACGCCAGCATGTGGTTGGTGTCGATCCTCGCCGTGCTGATGTTTTTGGGCGGCTGGTTGCCCCCATTCGACGCAGCCATCTTCAATTGGATTCCCGGTTGGATTTGGTTGGGCCTCAAAACCTTCTTTGTGGTCTCGTTGTTCATTTGGTTGCGCGCCACCTTCCCGCGCTTCCGTTACGACCAAATCATGCGTTTGGGTTGGAAGATCTTCATTCCAGTGACCCTGGTGTGGTTGTTGGTGGTCGGTGGCTGGCTCATCTCGCCATGGAACATTTGGAAATAAGAGCGTAAGACATGTCTGTTTCAGTTTCCCCTAATACCGCCGCCGTCGATCGTTCCGGTTTTTCGCTGCGTGACTTCTTGTCCAGCTTCATGCTTTTGGAGTTGTTCAAGGGTATGGCCCTCACAGGCAAGTACCTGTTCCGCCGCAAAGTCACGGTGCAGTTCCCGGAAGAGAAGACGCCCTTGAGCCCCCGTTTCCGAGGCTTACATGCCTTACGCCGATACGAAAACGGCGAAGAGCGTTGCATCGCTTGCAAATTGTGCGAGGCCGTTTGCCCCGCCATGGCGATCACGATTGAGGCGGGTGTCCGCGAGGATGGCAGTCGCCGCACCACGCGTTACGACATTGACTTAACCAAGTGCATCTTCTGCGGTTTCTGCGAAGAGAGTTGCCCGGTCGACTCCATCGTTGAGACCCAAATTTTCGAATACCACGGTGAAAAGCGCGGTGACCTCTACTACACCAAGGAAATGTTGTTGGCAGTGGGCGACCACTACGAACCACAAATCGCGGCTGCCAAGGCAGCGGATGCGAAATACCGCTGATCGAACTGATTCGTTCCCTGGACGACCTGAAAGAAACCCACCATGGATGTGACCTCCGTTTTGTTTTACGCGTTTAGCGCAATCTTGCTGTTCTCAGCCTTCAAGGTGGTGACGTCGAGAAACACCGTGCACGCCACCTTGTATCTCATGCTCGCTTTCTTCCAAGCGTCCATGGTTTGGATGTTGATGCGCGCCGAATTCTTGGCGATTACCTTGGTGCTGGTGTACCTGGGCGCTGTGATGGTGTTGTTCTTGTTCGTCGTGATGATGCTTGATCTCGATACCGAAAGCATGCGTCAAGGCTTTTGGCGGCATTTGCCCCTAGCTGCCTTGGTGGGTGCCCTCATGGCGGCTGAAATTTCGATTGTCTTGATGGATGGTTTCTCGGCGATGCCGGCACCAGGTCCAGAAGCGGGTGCCGCGAACACGCTGGCACTGGGTATGTTGCTTTACACCGAATACCTGTACCCCCTCGAGGTCGCGGCGGTCTTGCTGCTGGTCGCGATCATTGCCGCGATTGCACTGACGCTGCGCTCGCGCAAAGACACGCGCCATACCGTTGCCTCTGAGCAGGTCAAAGTACGTAAATCCGACCGCTTGCGTGTGGTCAAAATGGACGCCGTGGTACCAGCCGCAGCGGCTGTTGAAACCGAAGAAGGGCAGGGCTCTAAATGAATGCCGTCAGCGCGATTGGCTTAGGCCATTTCCTCTCACTGGGTGCAGCGCTATTTGCGCTCTCCATCATCGGTATCTTCTTGAACCGTAAAAACCTCATCGTTTTGTTGATGGCCATCGAGCTGATGTTGCTCGCTGTAAACACAAACTTTGTGGCTTTTTCCTACTACCTCAACGACATGAACGGACAGGTCTTCGTGTTCTTCATCTTGACGGTGGCTGCCGCAGAATCGGCGATTGGTCTGGCGATTTTGGTGCTGTTGTTCCGTAACAAGTCGACGATCGATGTGCAAGAGCTCGATGCCCTCAAAGGCTGAGCCAGAAAAAGAAACTGACGTATGAGTAACACACTGTCTGCCAACACATTGTTGGCTGTCCCATTAGCGCCGCTGGTTGGCGCGATGTTGGCCGGTATCTTCGGAACCAAACTTGGCGGAAACCTTTTAGGCCGCAAGGCTAGCCACACTGTCACCATCTTGGGCGTCTTCATCGCCTTCATCTTGTCAGCCATGACCTTGTCGCATGTGATGGACGGGGCTGGTTTCAACGCAACGATTTACGAGTGGATGGTCGTTGGCGGCTTGCGCATGGAGATCGGCTTCATGATCGACGGCTTGACTGCCATGATGATGGTGGTCGTCACATTCGTCTCGCTCATGGTGCACATCTACACCATCGGTTACATGGCCGAGGACGAGGGCTATAACCGCTTCTTCTCTTACATCTCACTGTTCACGTTCTCGATGTTGATGCTCGTGATGAGCAACAACCTGCTTCAGTTGTTCTTCGGTTGGGAAGCCGTGGGCTTGGTGTCTTACCTGCTGATCGGCTTCTGGTTCAAGCGCTCGACAGCGGTGTTTGCCAACATGAAAGCCTTCTTGGTGAACCGCGTGGGGGACTTCGGTTTCATCTTGGGTATTGGCTTGATCGCAAGCTACACCGGTACCCTGAACTACACCGAAATTTTTGGTCAAGCCGATGGCTTGGTTGGAAAAACGCTGCCCGGAACCGAATGGCTTTTGCTGAGTGTCATCGGCATCTGTTTGTTTGTGGGCGCAATGGGTAAGTCGGCACAGTTCCCACTGCACGTATGGCTCCCAGACTCCATGGAGGGCCCCACGCCGATCTCTGCCTTGATTCACGCTGCCACAATGGTCACGGCTGGCATCTTCATGGTCGCGCGGATGTCGCCGTTGTATGAATTGAGCGATACCGCGCTCAACTTTATCTTGGTGATTGGTGCGATCACCGCCTTGTTTATGGGCTTTTTGGGCATCATTCAAAACGATATCAAGCGGGTGGTGGCGTACTCCACACTGTCGCAGTTGGGTTACATGACGGTTGCGCTGGGCGCATCAGCCTACTCGGTCGCTGTGTTCCACCTCATGACCCACGCTTTCTTCAAAGCGCTGCTTTTCTTGGCGGCGGGTTCGGTCATCATCGGTATGCACCACAATCAAGACATCCGCTGGATGGGTGGTGTGCGGAAATACATGCCCATTACGTGGATTACCTTCTTGTTGGGCTCGTTGGCGCTCATCGGAACACCGTTGTTCTCAGGCTTTTACTCAAAGGACAGCATCATTGAAGCCGTGACCGCCAGCGCATTGCCTGCCGCCGGTTTTGCGAGCTTTGCGGTGTTGGCTGGTGTCTTCGTGACGGCGTTCTATTCGTTCCGCGTTTACTTCTTGGTCTTCCATGGCAAAGAACGCTACGACCAGAACCCCGATGCGCATGGTCACGATGATCACCACGACGACGACCACCACCACGGTCATGCCGACACGCCGCATGAGTCACCCGCTGTGGTGACCCTGCCGCTGGTGCTATTGGCGATCCCCTCTGTGATCATTGGTTTCTTCAGTATTGACACGATGTTGTTCGGTGATTTCTTTGGGTCAGCAATCGTGGTAGACGAGACCAAGCACGGCGCAATGGCCGCTTTGCGCGAGCTATTTGAAAGCCCCATCGGCATGGCTATTCATGGCCTGCAAACGGCTCCGTTCTGGCTGGCGTTGTCAGGCGTGTTGGCGGCCTATTACATGTACATGGTGAACCCTGCAGTGCCCGCGGCCTTTGCTCGCACATTGAAGCCCATCATGACGATCCTTGAAAACAAGTATTACCTCGACTGGTTCAATGAAAACGTGTTGGCGCGCAGCGCGCGCGGCATTGGCATTGGCCTGTGGAAGGGCGGTGACCAGGGTGTCATCGAAGGCGGCGTGGTGAACGCCAGCTGGAAGCTGGTGGGCCTTATCTCTGGTGTGGTCCGCAAGCTGCAAAGCGGTTACATCTACCACTACGCACTGGTCATGATTTTGGGCATCTTTGTGCTCGTGACAATGTTCGTTTGGCTGGCGAAATAAGGAGAATAAGAAAATGGGTTTGCTTAGCCTAGCGATTTGGACGCCGATCGTCTTCGGTGTCCTGCTTTTATTGACTGGTAATGACCAGAACCCGGGTCGTACTCGACTGCTCTCTTTAGTGGGCGCCCTGGCCAGCTTGGCCGCAACGTTTCCCATGATTGCCCGTTTCGTTTCGGGTGTCGGTGAGTTGCAACTTGTCGAGCGTGCACCGTGGGTTGAGCGTTTCAGCATGTATTACCACCTGGGGGTCGACGGGATCTCTTTCTGGTTGATTGTCCTGACCGCCTTCATCACGGTGATCGTCGTGATCGCAGGTTGGGAGGTCATCACAGAGCGGGTCAGCCAGTACATGGCCGCCTTTTTGATTCTCAGTGGTTTGATGATCGGTGTCTTCGCTGCGCAAGACGCGATGCTGTTCTACGTCTTCTTTGAAGCCACGTTGATTCCCATGTACATCATCATCGGTGGCTGGGGTGGCCCCAATAAGATTTACGCGGCGTTCAAGTTCTTCTTGTATACCTTGTTGGGCTCATTGCTCATGTTGGTAGCGCTGATTTACCTTTACAACGCCGCCGGCAGCAGCTTTGCGTTAGCCGATTGGTACGAATTACCCCTGACAGCACAAGCGCAGACGTGGTTGTTCTTCGCTTTCTTTGCCGCTTTCGCCGTCAAGGTGCCCATGTGGCCTGTCCATACGTGGTTGCCCGACGTGCACGTTGAGGCGCCAACGGGCGGTTCAGCCGTGTTGGCTGCCATCATGTTGAAGCTGGGCGCCTACGGTTTCTTGCGTTTCTCGTTGCCCATCGCCCCCGATGCCGCGCACGAGTGGGCGTGGCTGATGATCGCGTTGTCATTGGTCGCCGTGGTCTACGTGGGCTTGGTCGCCATGGTGCAAACCGACATGAAGAAGCTGGTCGCTTATTCATCCGTGGCGCACATGGGTTTCGTCACATTGGGCTTTTTCTTCTTTGACACACTGGGCATGTCAGGTGCCGTGATTCAAATGATCGCCCACGGCTTTGTGTCTGCCGCCATGTTCTTGGCGATTGGTGTTTTGTACGACCGCATGCACTCGCGTGACATTGCCGATTACGGTGGCGTCGCCAACACCATGCCGAAATTCGCAGCGTTTGCGATTTTGTTTGCGATGGCCAACGCCGGCTTGCCCGGCACCGCTGGTTTCGTGGGCGAGTGGATGGTGATTCTGTCTGCCGTTGGCTTTAACTTCTGGATCGGCTTCGCCGCCGCCAGTGCGCTGATCTTTGGTGCCGCATACACATTGTGGATGGTGAAGCGGGTCTATTTGGGCGACATCGCGAACGACAACGTTCGAGAGCTCACCGACATCAACGGCCGCGAGTTCCTGATGCTGGCCTTGCTCGCACTGGCTGTCTTGGCAATGGGCGTCTACCCCAAGCCAATGACAGACGTAATCAATCCTTCCGTTGAATTGTTGCTGCAGCACGTAGCACAGTCCAAGTTACTGTAGGTTTAGACATGATCGACAAACTGAGCTGGGTGGCTGCGTACCCTGAAATCCTTCTGCTGGTGATGACCTGTGTCATTGCCATGGCCGACCTGGGTGTAAAGAGCGTTAAGCGCAGCTCCACCTACA
Organism: Burkholderiaceae bacterium; assembly: GCA_049448275.1. Lineage (GTDB taxonomy): Bacteria > Pseudomonadota > Gammaproteobacteria > Burkholderiales > Burkholderiaceae_C > RS62. The sequence goes on along the minus strand of JBMTSM010000025.1, from coordinate 6,684 downwards.
TCATTACCCTGTTGACCCTCGCCGCGTTGTCAATCATCAATGCCGCCTATGCGATGAATGGAGAGACCATCATTGCTTTCGGTGGCATGGTGATTTCCGACCCCATGGGTCATTGGCTCAAGAGCTTCGCGTCCTTGGCTATGTTTATCACGCTGATCTACGGGCGTGATTATGCGTTTGATCGTGGCATGTTGCGCGGTGGCGAATTGTTCACGCTGTCACTGTTTGCCTTGCTGGGCATGTACATCATGATGAGTGGTCACCACTTCGTCGTTTTGTATTTGGGTCTTGAGCTGTTGACCCTCTCCAGCTACGCACTGGTTGCCTTGCGCCGTGACAACGCGAACGCCTCAGAGGCCGCGATGAAGTACTTTGTGCTGGGTGCGATGGCCAGCGGTTTCATGTTGTACGGCTTGTCCATGATGTACGGTGCAACCGGCTCACTCGATGTGGCTGTCGTTTCACAGCAGCTCACCACAGGCGCAGCGGATAGCCGTGTGCTTGCGTTGGGCGTTGTATTTGTGGTGGCTGGCTTGGCGTTCAAGCTTGGCGCTGCACCCTTTCACATGTGGGTACCCGACGTCTACGACGGTGCACCAACAGCCGTGACCCTCATGATTGCAGGTGCGCCGAAGCTGGCTGCCTTTGCCATCGTGATGCGCTTACTGGTTGAGGGCATGTTGCCCATGGCGCTTGATTGGCAGCAGATGCTGGGCATTTTGGCGGTTGCATCGCTCTTGGTGGGTAACCTCGCGGCGATCGCGCAAACCAACGTCAAGCGCATGCTGGCTTTCTCAACCATCGCCCAAATGGGATTTGTGTTGCTGGGTATGGTGGCGGGCGTGAACGATGGCACCGCCAGTAACGCGCTCAATGCCTACAGCGCCACGATGTTTTACATGGTGACTTATGTGCTCACCACGTTGGCGACTTTCGGTGTGATCCTGCTGTTGAACCAATCTAACTTTGAAGTTGAGAAGCTGAGCGACTTGGCCGGCCTTAACCAGCGCAGCCCCATGATGGCAGGCGTTCTGGCGGCGTCCATGTTCTCGTTGGCAGGCGTGCCCCCCATGGTGGGCTTCTACGCGAAACTGTCGGTTTTGCAAGCGCTGCTGGAGTCTAACGAAGCCGCCTATATCTACCTCGGTATCTTCGCTGTGCTGATGTCACTGGTGGGCGCGTTCTACTACCTGCGCATTGTGAAGTTGATGTATTTCGATGCCCCTTCGTCCTCACAAACGGCGATGGGTATCCATGCCCCAGCAGAGGCCAAGTTGGTCTTGGGCCTGAATGGTTTGAGTTTGCTGGTCTTTGGTTTGGTGCCGAGTGGACTGATGGTTCTGTGCGCCCAGGCGATCACGGAACTATTGGTTTAACGCAGGCTCTGATCTCGCATGAACAATGCAAACGCTGTCTGGTTGGTCATCGTGCTTGCGGTGACCGCTGCCAACCTACCATTTCTAAACAACCGCTGGTTGGGGGTTTTGCCTCGTGGCGGTGCGACTGAAAAAGGTCTGGCACTGCGCCTGCTGGAGCTGGTATTGTTTTATTTCGTGGTGGGCGGTGCTGGCTTGGCGCTTGAGAACCACCTCAGCCAAATCTACCCCCAGAACTGGGAGTTTTACGCTGTCACCGCATTCTTGTTTGCGACGCTGGCCTTCCCAGGATTCGTTTACCGTTACCTCTGGCGCAAGAAGTAATTGGGCTGACGCGCACTCAGACTTTGGGTGCTGCGTCTTTCTCTGGCGATTGATCAACCGCCTCACGCAATCCTTTACCTGGCTTAAAGTGCGGTACCCGCTTCTCGGGGATGTCAACGCGTTCACCTGAGCGGGGGTTGCGACCGACACGGGCAGGACGGTGGTTGACCGTAAAGCTTCCAAACCCACGGATTTCGATGCGGTGACCCTTCACCAACGCCTCACCCATCGCATCCAGCATGGTGCGCACGGCTTGTTCGGCATCTCGGTGGGCTAATTGGCTAAAGCGTTCGGCCAATGCATCAACTAAATCACTGCGTGTCATGGCTTTAATTATCCTTTAAAAACAACGGTGATTCGCATTTATTCACTTCAAACAGGCAAAAAAAAGCCCAGTCGTTCGGTGCGTTGGCACCTGCAGACCGGGCTGCGCCTGGCGCCGCTGGCGCCAGTGCTTTCAGTGATTAGCTGTTGCTTTCACCATTGTCCAACTTGGCACGCAACAGCGCACCCAGGCTGGTGGTACCAGCGCTGCCTGCAGCTTGTTGGTTCAAGGTTGACATGGCTTCTTGCTGGTCAGCAGCGTCCTTGGCGCGGATTGACAACTGGATGCTGCGTGCCTTGCGGTCAACGTTCAACACCACGGCGGTCACTTCATCGCCTTCTTTCAGGACGGTGCGCGCATCTTCAACACGCTCAGCGCTGATTTCGCTGGCGCGCAGGTAGCCGACCAAGTCATCGCCCAAATCAATCTCTGCACCCTTGGCATCAACTGACTTGACCTTACCGGTCACGATCTGGCCCTTGTCGTTCATTGAAGTGAACGTGGTGAAGCTGTCGTCATCCAACTGCTTGATACCCAAGCTGATGCGCTCGCGCTCAACGTCGATTGCCAACACAACGGCTTCAACTTCTTGACCCTTCTTGAAGTTACGAACAGCGGCTTCGCCGGGTTCGGTCCATGACAGGTCAGACAAGTGAACCAAACCGTCGATGCCTGAGGCCAAGCCCAAGAACACGCCGAAGTCAGTGATTGACTTGATGGGGCCCTTGACGCGGTCACCGCGCTTAACGGTGCTTGCGAAGTCTTCCCATGGGTTAGCACGGCACTGCTTCATACCCAAGCTGATACGACGCTTGTCTTCGTCGATCTCGAGCACCATGACTTCGACCTCGTCGCCCAAAGCAACGATCTTGGAAGGTGCAACGTTCTTGTTCGTCCAGTCCATTTCAGAGACGTGGACCAAGCCTTCGATGCCAGGCTCAAGCTCAACAAACGCGCCGTAGTCAGCGATGTTGGTGATCTTGCCGAACAAGCGAGTGCTCTGTGGGTAGCGACGTGCAACGCCCATCCAGGGGTCATCACCCATTTGCTTCAAGCCCAGAGAAACGCGGTGCTTTTCAGCGTCAAACTTGAGGATCTTGGCTGTAATTTCTTGACCAGCCTGAACCACTTCGCTCGGGTGACGGACACGACGCCATGCCATGTCGGTGATGTGCAACAAGCCATCGATACCACCCAAGTCGACGAATGCGCCGTACTCGGTGATGTTCTTGACCACACCGGTCACGATTGCGCCTTCGGCCAAAGTCTCCATCAACTTGGCGCGCTCTTCGCCCATGCTCACTTCCACCACAGCGCGACGTGACAACACGACGTTGTTGCGCTTGCGGTCGAGCTTGATGACTTTGAACTCCATCGTCTTGTTTTCGTATGGCGTCAGGTCTTTGGTTGGGCGCATATCGACCAGCGAACCGGGCAAGAATGCGCGGATACCGTTGACCAAAACAGTCAGGCCGCCTTTGACTTTGCCAGTGGTTGTACCGGTTACGAACTCACCAGACTCGAGTGCTTTCTCGAGTGACATCCATGAGGCCAAACGCTTGGCTTTGTCACGTGACAACAAGGTGTCGCCGTAGCCGTTTTCAACAGCGTCGATGGCAACTGATACGAAGTCGCCCACTTGGACTTCGATTTCGCCCTGGTCGTTCTTGAACTCTTCAAGGGGAACATACGCCTCAGACTTCAAGCCGGCGTTCACAACGACGTGGTTGTGATCGATACGGACGACTTCAGCAGAGATCACCTCACCCGTGCGCATTTCGGCACGTTTCAATGACTCTTCAAATAGGGCGGCAAAAGATTCGGACATGAAATTTTCCTATTTGGCTTCACTCACATGACACAGCGCAAGAAATGCAAACGATAAAGCGTGCAAAGACTTGCAACAAAGAGATGTAGAGGGAGTGGCCAGTTTTGCAGCAGAGCTGCGGGGTTAAGTTAAACATCCTGCCTCGCAGCAGGCCACTGGGGGCCCGACGTACGATTTAGGTCTTCGGTTGCTTACCTTGCCACCAGCTCAAAACCAATTGGATCGATTCATCGATACCCATGTCGGTGTTGTCCAGTAGCACGGCATCTTCAGCTGGCTTGAGGGGGGCATGCGCGCGATTGGTATCGCGGGCATCACGCTCCTGCAAATCGGCGAGAAGATCGTCGAGTTTAGCAGGAATTCCCTTCGAAATCAATTGGCTGTAGCGTCTCTCGGCCCGTTTCTGGGCACTGGCCGTCAGAAAAACCTTGAGGGGAGCCTGCGGGAAGATGACGGTCCCCATATCCCGGCCATCTGCGACCAGTCCTGGGGCTTTTGCAAAGCGGTGTTGCAGCTCCAGCAAGGCCTGTCGCACTGGTGCAACAGCGCTGACCCGCGATGCGCCCATGCCAGCGGCCTCCGTCCGAATCGCGTCACTGACATCGGTCTCACCGAGGTAGACGCGATCGCCTTCAAACCGAACCGCCATATCGGCCGCTATCGCGGCAACGCGCTGCGCGTGATCCGGTTTGGCTAAGTCATCTGTGTGGGTCGACACACCCGCCATTTCGGCGGCGACACCGACCAAGCGATACAGCGCCCCCGAATCGAGCCACGCGTAACCCAAGGCCTTTGCCACTCCCTGTGACAAGGTGCCTTTGCCTGACGCGGTCGGTCCGTCGATACAGATGACCGGTACCGTACCTGGATGCGGTGTTGTGACGCTGAACAAAGCCTCAAAGTAATCGGGGTAGGTTTTGGCGACGCAATGCGGCTCGTTGATGCGAATCGGCAACTTGGCAGGGTTCAGCGCTGCCAGTGAAAAACACATAGCGATGCGGTGGTCGTCATAGGTATCGATGGGCGCCGTGCGCCAGTCGGCACTTTGTGCAGGTGGCGTCACGCTCAGGTAGTCCGCGCCTTCATCGACGGTGGCCCCCAGCTTTCGCAATTCAGTGGCCATGGCAGTGAGGCGATCAGTCTCTTTCACACGCCAACTGGCGATGTTGCGCAAAGTGGTCGTGCCATCGGCGTACAACGCCATGACAGCTAAGGTCATGGCGGCATCGGGGATATGGTTGCAGTCGAGATCAATCGCTTTGAGTGGCCATGCGCCGCGCTTGACGGTCAGGTGATTGTCGCCGCCCGCTACGTCTGCGCCCATGAGGGCTGCGGCCTCGATGAAGCGGATATCGCCTTGGATGGACTGCAAGCCAACGCCATTGATACGCACGCCATCGGTACTCCCCAAGGCACCCAACGCGACAAAATAGCTGGCCGAGGAGGCATCGGCTTCCACATGGATCTTGCCCGGTGATTGATAACGGCTGCCACCCGGAATGGTGAATCGCTTCCACTCGTCGCGTTTAACGTGAACGCCGAATTGTGCAAGCAGTTTCAGCGTGATCTCGATATACGGTTTGGAGATCAACTCACCCACCACATCAATCACCACATCATCTTTGGCAACCAAAGGCAGCGCCAGCAACAGCGCGGTTAAGAACTGGCTGGACACATCACCCCGCACGGGGATGGGATCTTTCAAGTTCAGGGTGTGCGGTGCGCCGTCACCCAGTCGTAAAGGGGGGTAGCCCGGTTGGCCCAAGTCGGTCACGATGCCGCCGAGCGCGCGCAAGGCATCGACCAAGTCACCGATCGGACGCTCGTGCATGCGGGGGACACCCGACACCTCAAAGCTGCCGCCCTGCGTGCTGGCCATCAAGGTGAGTGCCGCTGTGAGCGGGCGCATCGCGGTACCCGCGTTACCTAAAAATAGCGCCGCTGATCGGGATCGGAGTCGACCATTCAGTCCGACGACGCGGACCTGGTTGAGGCCCGTTGAAGTCACCTCGCAGCCCAGCGCTTTCAAGGCTTCCAGCATGACGTGCGTATCGTCGGAGGCCAACAGGTCGTGCACCTCCGTGGCGCCGTCGCACAGTGCTGCGAGCAGCAACACGCGGTTAGAAATACTTTTTGAGCCGGGAAGCGTCACCGCACCGTCGGCGGTTGCGATTGGAGGGACGTCGAGAAAGGCTTGTTTAAACATAAGAGACTCAGGCCGCGTCGTCGTCGTTACTTGGCGTGCGACCAGTGGGTAGTTGCCACGCCTTGCGCTGGGCGCTGGCTTCGCTAATGAGGTGGGTCAGTGTGTCGGTGTCGCCGTTGGCGATGCATGCTTTGAATGCAGCCAAAGCGTCTTCAAACTGGGCGAGTTGCGCCAATACGGCGTCGCGGTTGGTGTGCAGGATATCGCGCCACACGGCGGGGTCACTGCCCGCAATGCGGGTGAAATCTTGAAATCCAGTTCCACCCATCGCGATGGTGGTGGGGTCTACGCCATTCATGTAGGCAAACGCCAAGAGGTGGGGTAGGTGGCTCACGGCGCCAAACACGTGGTCATGCCGCGCGGCATCCATCACCTGCACGCGTGCGCCGACGGCCTGCCAAAGTGCTTGTGCAGTGGCGGTAGCGGCGGGTGTTGTGTCGGTGGTGGGCGTCAAGATCACCAACCGATCTTGGTACAGGGTCGCCTCTGCATGCGCAACCCCTGCCTTTTCTTTGCCAGCAATGGGGTGTGCCGGCACCACCTGCGACAGCGTGAAGCCGTTAGCCGTTGGCTGGTTAAAAACCGCTTTCGCAGCGTCGACCATGTCTTGTTTGGTGGACCCTGC
>JBMTSM010000024.1:0-14834 GCA_049448275.1 Burkholderiaceae bacterium | reverse complement strand
TTCGGGTCGCCGGTGGTGCCGCTGGTGTAGCTGACAGCGATCGCATCCCACTCATCAGCGGGCCCCTTCAATTCGCCCACGGGTTCGTGCGCAGCCAACCAAGACTCGTACGTATCGGAGCCAATCAGCTCGCCGGCCCCCGTGTACTCAGCGTCCGCCACATCGATGACCAATGGATGGCGGCCATGCGTCTGCGCCAAGATGTCCAAAGCAGCTCGCATCGTGCTCGAAAACTCGGTGTCGGTGATCACAACTTTGGCTTCGCAATGATTCATCTGCCAAGCCAACAATGACGAGTCTAGGCGCGTGTTTAGCGTGTTGAGAACCGCATTGATAGCCGGGACCGCGTAATGTACCTCGACCATCTCCGGCGTGTTGGGCAGCATGACACTGACGGTATCTCCCCGTTGCACACCGGCGTTTTGTAAGGCGGCTGCAAGGCGTGCGGAGCGGTTGCGGGTTTCAAGCCAGGTGTAGCGACGCTGCCCATGAATGACTGCAGGGAGATCGCCAAAAATTTCCGCGGTCCGTTCAACAAAGCTAACGGGCGACAAGGCTACAAAGTTGGCGACGTTCGCGTCTAGATTTTGGTCGTAAATAGAGGTCATGGTGTTATGCCGTGTTCGCGGCGTTGAGCGCTTGATCAATATCCCACAAAATGTCATCGATGTGCTCGAGGCCGACCGAAATACGCACCATATCAGGATGCACGCCCGCGGCGATTTGTTGCGCTTCGTCCAGTTGTCGGTGCGTCGTGCTTGCCGGATGACTGATCAAGGTTCGTGTGTCACCAATGTTGACCAGATGGCTCATCATCTGCGCAGACTCGATGAATCGCACCCCCGCCGACAGGCCGCCTTTTACACCGAAGGCCAATAAGCCGGATGCACCCGACATCTGGGCCCGCAACAGCGCGTGTTGCGGGTGGGAGGGAAGGCCGGGATAGTTGACATAGTCCACGCGTGGGTCGCTTTCAAGGAACGCTGCAACGGCGAGCGCATTCTCATTGTGTTTGGCCATGCGCAAGGGCAGCGTCTCCACGCCCTGCAGTATCTGCCACGCACTGGTCGGGCTTAACGCAGCGCCAAAAACGCGCAACGACTCCATGCGGCAGCGCATGGTGAAACCGAAGTCACCAAAGGTTTCATAGAACTTCACACCGTGGTAGCCGGGGGAGGGCTCGGTCATGCCGGGGAATTTGCCGTTATCCCACGGAAACCGACCGCTCTCAACAACGACACCGCCCAACGTCGTACCGTGACCGGCCAAATATTTGGTCGCTGAATGCACCACAATATCAGCCCCAAATTGGATTGGATTGCACAAAGACGGGGAGGGCACCGTGTTATCGATCACCAATGGTAGGCCGTGCGCGTGCGCAACATCGGCGATGGCCGCGATGTCGAGCACGACCAGACTGGGGTTACCCAAGCTCTCAGCGTAGATCGCCCGGGTATTTGGCCTGATGGCGGCGGCAAACGCATCCGCGCTGGTGGCGTCGACAAAGGTGGTCTCAATCCCAAACTTTTGAAGGCTCACGGCCAGCATGGTGACCGACCCGCCATACAAAGCACCCGCCGCCACAACGTGGTCGCCAGACTGCAGGATGGTCATGAGAGCCATGGCCTCGGCAGACATACCCGAGGCGCTGGCCACGGCAGCTCGGCCGCCCTCGAGTGCGGCGACCCGTTCCTCCAACACGGCTACTGTGGGGTTGCTCAAGCGCGAATAGACGTTGCCAAACGTTTGCAAGTTAAACAGCGAGGCCGCATGGTCTGCACTGTCGAATACGAAACTGGTCGTTTGGTAGATTGGAAGGGCACGCGCGCCGGTGGCACTGTCCGGAATCTGTCCCGCGTGAATGGCGAGGGTGGCGGGCTTAAAAATGTGATCAGTCATGGGCTTTAATCGGGACGCAGGGCACGCTTTGCAGAAATAACGCCGGTGTTGACGCCGACCCAATTCAGGCCGCCGAACAACCGGGCATGTTCAATCTTGACGCACCGGTCTTCCACAGCATCACGCTGCTGGGCCGTGAAAAGCGAAGAGGCGGCCTCGTTCTGCACGCCCAATTGCTGCCACAGCGATTTGGCGCCAATTGCCAGGGCCTCCTCCGCGATGGGCAACACATCGGCTGTGCGGCGAAACACGTCGACCATGTCCACAGCAAAGGGAATGTCTGACAAACTGGCATAACACCGCTCACCCAAAATGCCAGCGGCGTCAGCGGCGTAACGCGGGTTAACCGGCACGATCTTGTAGCCATGGCTTTGCATGTACTTCGCGGCAAAGTAGCTGGGACGATTCCAGTCAGCCGACAAGCCGACCACCGCGATGGTGCGGTGTTGGGTCAGGATTCGGCGCAGTGCGGGGGAGTCAACGGGCATGGATCGGACGCCTTCTAGGTGGTTTCTGGTTGGCATATGCGCAACCGTGCGAGTCCATTCTAAGTGCGGCTAAGGCTTTAAAATAGCAGATTACCGGCCTGTTGAGGCACGGTGCAACCCCCTATGTCTATGTCTCACCAAAAAATCCTCATCCTCGACTTCGGTTCTCAAGTTACCCAGCTGATTGCACGCCGCGTACGCGAGGCCCACGTCTATTGCGAGGTCCACCCTTGCGATGTATCGAGCGATTGGGTCAAAGCCTTCGCTGCAGATGGGATGTTGAAGGGGGTGATTCTTTCTGGTAGTCACGCGAGCGTCTACGAGGAATCAACGGACCGTGCGCCTGATGCCGTATTCGAGCTGGGTATCCCCGTCTTGGGCATCTGTTACGGCATGCAAACCATGGCCCAACAACTGGGCGGTAAAGTCGCGAGTGGTCAGACGCGCGAGTTTGGCTACGCCGAAGTGCGCGCCCATGGGCACACGCGGTTGCTGAACGACCTTGCGGATTTCACCACCCCCGAGGGGCATGGGATGTTGAAGGTTTGGATGAGCCATGGCGACAAGGTAGTCGACATGCCGCCGGGTTTTAGTGTGATGGCATCGACCCCCAGCTGTCCGATCGCTGGCATGGCAGACGAAGCCCGCGGGTACTACGCATTGCAATTTCACCCGGAAGTGACCCACACCGTGCAAGGCGCTGCCATGTTGCGTCGCTTCGTGCTGGATATTTGTGCCACATCGCCCGACTGGATCATGGGTGACTATGTGAGTGAAGCCGTCGCACGCATCCGCGAGCAGGTGGGCGACCAAGAGGTTATTTTGGGTTTGTCAGGCGGCGTCGATTCGTCCGTCGCCGCAGCCCTGATTCACCGTGCCATTGGCGACCAATTGACCTGTGTCTTCGTTGACCACGGTCTGCTGCGTCTCAATGAGGGCGACATGGTGATGGAAATGTTTGCCGGTAAATTGCACGCCCGCGTGATACGCGTTGATGCCTCCGAGCTGTTCTTAGGGCAGCTGGCAGGCGTCGATGACCCTGAGAAAAAGCGCAAGATCATTGGCGGTCTTTTTGTCGATGTTTTCAAGGCCGAGGCGGCGAAATTAAAGGCAGGTGACGGTGGCCACAAAGGCGCAACCTTCCTCGCCCAAGGCACGATATATCCGGACGTCATCGAAAGTGGTGGGGCAAAGAGCAAGAAGGCCGTCACCATCAAAAGTCACCACAATGTGGGCGGCCTGCCTGAGCAACTGGGGTTGCAGTTGCTTGAGCCGCTGCGTGATTTGTTCAAGGATGAAGTCCGAGAGCTGGGTGTCGCGTTGGGCCTACCACACGACATGGTGTACCGCCACCCATTCCCAGGCCCTGGACTGGGCGTACGCATCTTGGGCGAAGTCAAAAAAGAATATGCAGACCTGCTGCGTCAAGCCGATGCCATCTTCATCGAGGAATTACGCAATTTCCGCGATGAAGCAACGGGTAAAACGTGGTACGAGCTGACCAGTCAAGCCTTCACCGTTTTCTTACCCGTCAAAAGCGTTGGCGTTATGGGGGATGGTCGTACCTATGAGTACGTCGTCGCCTTGCGCGCGGTGCAAACCAACGATTTCATGACCGCCGATTGGGCCGAGTTGCCCTATGCGCTACTCAAGAAGACTTCGGGACGCATCATCAACGAGGTGCGCGGTATCAACCGCGTGACGTACGACGTGTCGAGTAAACCGCCAGCGACGATTGAGTGGGAGTAGCGCGCTGAGCGCTCAATGACCAAGGTCTGAATCAAGGCACACGGTGTCCAACAACCTCAAAGCCGCCTTGTGGATGCTGGGCGCCATCGCATCCTTTTCGGCAATGGCTGTGGCAGGGCGAGCCGTCAGCCATGCGCTGGATACTTTCGAGATCATGACCTACCGCAGTCTGGTGGGCATCGTGGTCCTGTGGGTCATCCTCACATTGAATGGGCAATGGCCGCAAGTGACGAGGCGTTCATTGGGCACGCATGTGATTCGCAACGCTGCGCATTTCACCGGACAAAACCTGTGGTTTTATGCCGTGACTGCGATTCCCCTCGCGCAGGTGTTTGCGCTCGAGTTCACTTCGCCCATTTGGGTGGTCTTACTTTCCCCATTGATTTTGGGTGAGCCGCTCACACGCCTCCGGTTGATGTCGGTATTGGCTGGTTTTATGGGCATCTTGATCGTCGCGCGTCCATCGCCAGACACCATCAGTCCAGGATTGATTGCGGCAGCCAGCTCTGCTGTGTTCTTTGCGCTGTCTGTGATGTACACACGACTGCTCACGCGCACGGAGACTGTGCTGTGCATCATGTTCTGGCTCACGTTGATGCAGGCTGTTTTTGGCATCATCTTCAGCGCTTGGGATGGTGACATGGTGGCGCCGTCGGCCCAGACATTGCCGTGGTTGGTTCTTATCGGTTTTGCAGGACTGCTGGCTCACTACTGCCTCACCAGCGCACTGGCTATTGCGCCAGCGACTGTGGTCGTGCCAATTGATTTTGTCCGTTTGCCGACCATTGCGATCGTCGGTATGCTGCTTTACGGCGAGGCACTCGATGCGTGGGTGTTTGTCGGTGCCGCCGTGATCTTTGCTGCGAATTACGCCAATATTTGGTATGCGAACAGGCGTTAAGGCCCCGTGAAACCCTAGCTCGATTCAGTGACGGTTTCGAACGCGCCGGGCAGCACAATTTCAATCAACTCCAGATCCTCCGAATGGGCTATTTCCCGGTGCCTGATCCCGGACGGTTGGTGTACGCACGTACCCGCCTCCAACCGATGCTGTCCATGGCCCTCATACTCAAAGATGGCCCAACCCTTCAAAACATAAACCACCTGCAAGTCCACGTTGTGGTGATGCCACTCGCCAGTCGCGTTCGTTCCCTCCCGCGCCTTGATGACATGCATGACAGCGGCACCATTTGTAGCTTTGTGGATACCGAGATCTCGGTACTCAAAATAGGGCCGCATGCCGTCGTGCGTAAAGGTCCCCGTGCGGGCATGTTGAATACTAAAAGACATGTGAGACCCCCTTTGAGCAGGTGTTTGATGTTGTCGTAACGATACGCGACAAATTTTACGAAAACGAGCGAGACGCGTGTCAACTGACTTGATGACCCACCCAGACTAAAATCGTCAGTGACCAGCGATAGGTCATCAAGGAGCCTCCCGTGTCTACCGGTAGTTTGTACGTTCCGCCGCAATTTAACTGCACCGATATTGACAAGGCGCAAGCGCTCCTGCGTGCCTACCCCCTGGCGCAGTTGGTCTCGGTAGGGAGCGATGGTATGCCCTTCATCTCACCTTTACCCCTTGAGACGTCTACCCGTGACCCTTGGGTGCTCATTGGCCATTTGGCGAACGCCAACCCTCAGGTCGCTTTATTGAAAACCAACCCAAAAGCTTTGGTGACGGTGATGGGGCCACAGGCGTATCTGTCTCCAACTGTCTATCCCGATTCAAAGCGCGTACCCACTTGGAATTACGTCACCTTGCACGCGCAAGTGGATGTAGCGCCGATCGATCCTGCGACCGATAAGGATGCGTTGCTCAAAACCTTAATCAAAACACATGAACCCCCGTACGCCGCGCAATGGCGTGGATTGCCCGATTCATACACGGAAGCCATGCTCAGAGCCATTACGGGCTTTACCCTGACTGTCACGGCGTGGACGCTAAAGGTCAAAGTCAACCAGCACCGCCCCGAAGCTAAAGCCGCGATGCTGGCCCAGTATGCGAAGGGTGACGGCAGCGCCCAGGCACTGGTCGAATGGATTGAAGGATGGCAGCAGCCGTGACAGAGGTGTATGAGGGCGCTCGACCAGAGGATGTCGCCGGTATGCAGGCAGCCCTGGATTTGGCGTCCAAGGCTTACGCGTGTGGAGAAGTGCCTGTCGGCGCGGTGGTTGTGCGCAATGGGCAGGTGGTTGGACGGGGATTTAATCAACCCATTGGCAGCCATGATGCCAGTGCACATGCGGAGATACAGGCGATCCGCGATGCAGGCCAGACGATAGGAAACTACCGTCTAAACGACTGCACGATGTATGTCACGCTAGAACCCTGCGCGATGTGTGCCGGTGCCATTATGAATGCCCGCTTCAAAAGGGTGGTCTACGGGGCGCCTGAGCCGAAAACGGGCGCAGCCGGTTCAGTGATCGATTTGTTTAGCAATGCTACTTTGAACCACCACACTTCCGTAGAAGCGGGGGTCTTGGCCCAAAGTTGTAGCGAGCTATTGGCGCGATTCTTCGCCGATCGGAGAGCGGCTCATCAACAGCAGGCTACCCCCCTGCGGGAAGATGCTCTGCGAACACCGGCAGTAGCCTTCGATCTGCTCAAAGACTTTGACTACCCACGCCATCACTTAGACGCGCCCGATCTGCTCCAAGGGCTGCGACTTGAGTACAGTGATGTGGGCCCAAGGGAGGCTGAGAAAACATGGCTGCTCATTCATCCCGTCCACGGTTGGAGCGCGTCTTGGCGCCATTGGATAGAGCCACTCCTTGCGCTGGGCTACCGCGTGGTGATCCCGGACTTGATTGGATTTGGGCGCAGCGACAAGCCAAAAAAGGAAACCGTGCACACGCCTGAGTTCCAAAGCGCAGTCTTACGCGCACTCGTCAGTGCAATTGATACGGCTGGTCTGCGCGTTGTTTTCTGCAACGATACGATGGGGTTGCACTTGGCGCAGACGGCGGAAGCACTGCAACCCAGTGCCGGCGCTTGGTTGATCGCTGCGCCCAGTGATCACCGCAGCGCAGAGGCTCTATCGGTCGATGCGCTTCCGTACGTTGATCAGGGTCACGCTGCCGCTATACGAGCGGTGAGACGCTGGCCCAAGCCAGCCATTGACGTGCCCTCAGGGGTTATATTGTCATCGTTAACCTACCAGTTATACGATTTGGATCCGCAAGCTGATGCGCAGAGGCGCACCGCTCTCTTGTCGGCGCTTGCGAGCTGACTTTCACAGAAAAACAATACACATGAGCCACATTTACCTGCTTTCTCCCGGGAGAAAGCAGGTAAATGTGGCTCATGTGTATTGTTTTTCTGTGAAAGTCAGCTCGCAAGCGCCGACAAGAGAGCGGTGCGCCTCTGCGCATCAGCTTGCGGATCCAAATCGTATAACTGGTAGGTTAACGATGACAATATAACCCCTGAGGGCACGTCAATGGCTGGCTTGGGCCAGCGTCTCACCGCTCGTATAGCGGCAGCGTGACCCTGATCAACGTACGGAAGCGCATCGACCGATAGAGCCTCTGCGCTGCGGTGATCACTGGGCGCAGCGATCAACCAAGCGCCGGCACTGGGTTGCAGTGCTTCCGCCGTCTGCGCCAAGTGCAACCCCATCGTATCGTTGCAGAAAACAACGCGCAGACCAGCCGTATCAATTGCACTGACGAGTGCGCGTAAGACTGCGCTTTGGAACTCAGGCGTGTGCACGGTTTCCTTTTTTGGCTTGTCGCTGCGCCCAAATCCAATCAAGTCCGGGATCACCACGCGGTAGCCCAGCGCAAGGAGTGGCTCTATCCAATGGCGCCAAGACGCGCTCCAACCGTGGACGGGATGAATGAGCAGCCATGTTTTCTCAGCCTCCCTTGGGCCCACATCACTGTACTCAAGTCGCAGCCCTTGGAGCAGATCGGGCGCGTCTAAGTGATGGCGTGGGTAGTCAAAGTCTTTGAGCAGATCGAAGGCTACTGCCGGTGTTCGCAGAGCATCTTCCCGCAGGGGGGTAGCCTGCTGTTGATGAGCCGCTCTCCGATCGGCGAAGAATCGCGCCAATAGCTCGCTACAACTTTGGGCCAAGACCCCCGCTTCTACGGAAGTGTGGTGGTTCAAAGTAGCATTGCTAAACAAATCGATCACTGAACCGGCTGCGCCCGTTTTCGGCTCAGGCGCCCCGTAGACCACCCTTTTGAAGCGGGCATTCATAATGGCACCGGCACACATCGCGCAGGGTTCTAGCGTGACATACATCGTGCAGTCGTTTAGACGGTAGTTTCCTATCGTCTGGCCTGCATCGCGGATCGCCTGTATCTCCGCATGTGCACTGGCATCATGGCTGCCAATGGGTTGATTAAATCCCCGTCCAACCACCTGCCCATTGCGCACAACCACCGCGCCGACAGGCACTTCTCCACACGCGTAAGCCTTGGACGCCAAATCCAGGGCTGCCTGCATACCGGCGACATCCTCTGGTCGAGCGCCCTCATACACCTCTGTCACGGCTGCTGCCATCCTTCAATCCATTCGACCAGTGCCTGGGCGCTGCCGTCACCCTTCGCATACTGGGCCAGCATCGCGGCTTTAGCTTCGGGGCGGTGCTGGTTGACTTTGACCTTTAGCGTCCACGCCGTGACAGTCAGGGTAAAGCCCGTAATGGCTCTGAGCATGGCTTCCGTGTATGAATCGGGCAATCCACGCCATTGCGCGGCGTACGGGGGTTCATGTGTTTTGATTAAGGTTTTGAGCAACGCATCCTTATCGGTCGCAGGATCGATCGGCGCTACATCCACTTGCGCGTGCAAGGTGACGTAATTCCAAGTGGGTACGCGCTTTGAATCGGGATAGACAGTTGGAGACAGATACGCCTGTGGCCCCATCACCGTCACCAAAGCTTTTGGGTTGGTTTTCAATAAAGCGACCTGAGGGTTGGCGTTCGCCAAATGGCCAATGAGCACCCAAGGGTCACGGGTAGACGTCTCAAGGGGTAAAGGTGAGATGAAGGGCATACCATCGCTCCCTACCGAGACCAACTGCGCCAGGGGGTAGGCACGCAGGAGCGCTTGCGCCTTGTCAATATCGGTGCAGTTAAATTGCGGCGGAACGTACAAACTACCGGTAGACACGGGAGGCTCCTTGATGACCTATCGCTGGTCACTGACGATTTTAGTCTGGGTGGGTCATCAAGTCAGTTGACACGCGTCTCGCTCGTTTTCGTAAAATTTGTCGCGTATCGTTACGACAACATCAAACACCTGCTCAAAGGGGGTCTCACATGTCTTTTAGTATTCAACATGCCCGCACGGGGACCTTTACGCACGACGGCATGCGGCCCTATTTTGAGTACCGAGATCTCGGTATCCACAAAGCTACAAATGGTGCCGCTGTCATGCATGTCATCAAGGCGCGGGAGGGAACGAACGCGACTGGCGAGTGGCATCACCACAACGTGGACTTGCAGGTGGTTTATGTTTTGAAGGGTTGGGCCATCTTTGAGTATGAGGGCCATGGACAGCATCGGTTGGAGGCGGGTACGTGCGTACACCAACCGTCCGGGATCAGGCACCGGGAAATAGCCCATTCGGAGGATCTGGAGTTGATTGAAATTGTGCTGCCCGGCGCGTTCGAAACCGTCACTGAATCGAGCTAGGGTTTCACGGGGCCTTAACGCCTGTTCGCATACCAAATATTGGCGTAATTCGCAGCAAAGATCACGGCGGCACCGACAAACACCCACGCATCGAGTGCCTCGCCGTAAAGCAGCATACCGACGATCGCAATGGTCGGCAAACGGACAAAATCAATTGGCACGACCACAGTCGCTGGCGCAATAGCCAGTGCGCTGGTGAGGCAGTAGTGAGCCAGCAGTCCTGCAAAACCGATAAGAACCAACCACGGCAATGTCTGGGCCGACGGCGCCACCATGTCACCATCCCAAGCGCTGAAGATGATGCCAAAAACAGCCTGCATCAACGTGAGCCAGAACATGATGCACAGCACAGTCTCCGTGCGCGTGAGCAGTCGTGTGTACATCACAGACAGCGCAAAGAACACAGCAGAGCTGGCTGCCGCAATCAATCCTGGACTGATGGTGTCTGGCGATGGACGCGCGACGATCAAGATGCCCATAAAACCAGCCAATACCGACATCAACCGGAGGCGTGTGAGCGGCTCACCCAAAATCAATGGGGAAAGTAAGACCACCCAAATGGGCGAAGTGAACTCGAGCGCAAACACCTGCGCGAGGGGAATCGCAGTCACGGCATAAAACCACAGGTTTTGTCCGGTGAAATGCGCAGCGTTGCGAATCACATGCGTGCCCAATGAACGCCTCGTCACTTGCGGCCATTGCCCATTCAATGTGAGGATGACCCACAGGACCACGATGCCCACCAGACTGCGGTAGGTCATGATCTCGAAAGTATCCAGCGCATGGCTGACGGCTCGCCCTGCCACAGCCATTGCCGAAAAGGATGCGATGGCGCCCAGCATCCACAAGGCGGCTTTGAGGTTGTTGGACACCGTGTGCCTTGATTCAGACCTTGGTCATTGAGCGCTCAGCGCGCTACTCCCACTCAATCGTCGCTGGCGGTTTACTCGACACGTCGTACGTCACGCGGTTGATACCGCGCACCTCGTTGATGATGCGTCCCGAAGTCTTCTTGAGTAGCGCATAGGGCAACTCGGCCCAATCGGCGGTCATGAAATCGTTGGTTTGCACCGCGCGCAAGGCGACGACGTACTCATAGGTACGACCATCCCCCATAACGCCAACGCTTTTGACGGGTAAGAAAACGGTGAAGGCTTGACTGGTCAGCTCGTACCACGTTTTACCCGTTGCTTCATCGCGGAAATTGCGTAATTCCTCGATGAAGATGGCATCGGCTTGACGCAGCAGGTCTGCATATTCTTTTTTGACTTCGCCCAAGATGCGTACGCCCAGTCCAGGGCCTGGGAATGGGTGGCGGTACACCATGTCGTGTGGTAGGCCCAACGCGACACCCAGCTCTCGGACTTCATCCTTGAACAAATCACGCAGCGGCTCAAGCAACTGCAACCCCAGTTGCTCAGGCAGGCCGCCCACATTGTGGTGACTTTTGATGGTGACGGCCTTCTTGCTCTTTGCCCCACCACTTTCGATGACGTCCGGATATATCGTGCCTTGGGCGAGGAAGGTTGCGCCTTTGTGGCCACCGTCACCTGCCTTTAATTTCGCCGCCTCGGCCTTGAAAACATCGACAAAAAGACCGCCAATGATCTTGCGCTTTTTCTCAGGGTCATCGACGCCTGCCAGCTGCCCTAAGAACAGCTCGGAGGCATCAACGCGTATCACGCGGGCGTGCAATTTACCGGCAAACATTTCCATCACCATGTCGCCCTCATTGAGACGCAGCAGACCGTGGTCAACGAAGACACAGGTCAATTGGTCGCCAATGGCACGGTGAATCAGGGCTGCGGCGACGGACGAATCGACGCCGCCTGACAAACCCAAAATAACCTCTTGGTCGCCCACCTGCTCGCGGATGCGTGCGACGGCTTCACTCACATAGTCACCCATGATCCAGTCGGGCGATGTGGCACAAATATCCAGCACGAAGCGACGCAACATGGCAGCGCCTTGCACGGTGTGGGTCACTTCCGGGTGAAATTGCAATGCGTAGTACCCGCGGGCTTCGTCTGCCATGCCAGCGATCGGACAGCTGGGGGTCGATGCCATCACACTAAAACCCGGCGGCATGTCGACTACCTTGTCGCCATGGCTCATCCAAACCTTCAACATCCCATGCCCCTCGGGGGTGGTGAAATCCGCAAGGTCGTTCAGCAACCGCGTGTGCCCATGGGCGCGCACTTCGGCGTAGCCAAACTCGCGCGTCTGACCACTCGCGACTTTACCGCCCAGTTGTTGGGCCATGGTTTGCATGCCGTAACAGATGCCCAAGACGGGGATACCCAGCTCGAATACGGCATCAGGCGCACGGTCCGTTGATTCCTCGTAGACGCTCGCGTGACTACCAGAAAGAATCACCCCCTTCAACATCCCATCTGCAGCGAAGGCTTTGACCCAATCGCTCGATACATCGCAAGGGTGGACCTCGCAATAGACGTGGGCCTCGCGTACGCGGCGTGCAATCAGCTGGGTAACTTGAGAACCGAAGTCGAGGATGAGGATTTTTTGGTGAGACATAGACATAGGGGGTTGCACCGTGCCTCAACAGGCCGGTAATCTGCTATTTTAAAGCCTTAGCCGCACTTAGAATGGACTCGCACGGTTGCGCATATGCCAACCAGAAACCACCTAGAAGGCGTCCGATCCATGCCCGTTGACTCCCCCGCACTGCGCCGAATCCTGACCCAACACCGCACCATCGCGGTGGTCGGCTTGTCGGCTGACTGGAATCGTCCCAGCTACTTTGCCGCGAAGTACATGCAAAGCCATGGCTACAAGATCGTGCCGGTTAACCCGCGTTACGCCGCTGACGCCGCTGGCATTTTGGGTGAGCGGTGTTATGCCAGTTTGTCAGACATTCCCTTTGCTGTGGACATGGTCGACGTGTTTCGCCGCACAGCCGATGTGTTGCCCATCGCGGAGGAGGCCCTGGCAATTGGCGCCAAATCGCTGTGGCAGCAATTGGGCGTGCAGAACGAGGCCGCCTCTTCGCTTTTCACGGCCCAGCAGCGTGATGCTGTGGAAGACCGGTGCGTCAAGATTGAACATGCCCGGTTGTTCGGCGGCCTGAATTGGGTCGGCGTCAACACCGGCGTTATTTCTGCAAAGCGTGCCCTGCGTCCCGATTAAAGCCCATGACTGATCACATTTTTAAGCCCGCCACCCTCGCCATTCACGCGGGACAGATTCCGGACAGTGCCACCGGCGCGCGTGCCCTTCCAATCTACCAAACGACCAGTTTCGTATTCGACAGTGCAGACCATGCGGCCTCGCTGTTTAACTTGCAAACGTTTGGCAACGTCTATTCGCGCTTGAGCAACCCCACAGTAGCCGTGTTGGAGGAACGGGTCGCCGCACTCGAGGGCGGCCGAGCTGCCGTGGCCAGCGCCTCGGGTATGTCTGCCGAGGCCATGGCTCTCATGACCATCCTGCAGTCTGGCGACCACGTTGTGGCGGCGGGTGCTTTGTATGGCGGGTCGGTCACCATGCTGGCCGTGAGCCTTCAAAAGTTTGGGATTGAGACCACCTTTGTCGACGCCACCAGCGCGGATGCGTTTGCCGCCGCCATCAGGCCAAATACCCGGGCGATCTACGCTGAGAGCTTGGGTAACCCCAGTCTGGTCGTGCTCGACATCGCGGCCATCGCCGATGTTGCGCACGCGCACGGCCTACCATTGGTGATCGATAACACGGTGCCCTCCCCGTCTTTGTGCAATCCAATCCAATTTGGGGCTGATATTGTGGTGCATTCAGCGACCAAATATTTGGCCGGTCACGGTACGACGTTGGGCGGTGTCGTTGTTGAGAGCGGTCGGTTTCCGTGGGATAACGGCAAATTCCCCGGCATGACCGAGCCCTCCCCCGGCTACCACGGTGTGAAGTTCTATGAAACCTTTGGTGACTTCGGTTTCACCATGCGCTGCCGCATGGAGTCGTTGCGCGTTTTTGGCGCTGCGTTAAGCCCGACCAGTGCGTGGCAGATACTGCAGGGCGTGGAGACGCTGCCCTTGCGCATGGCCAAACACAATGAGAATGCGCTCGCCGTTGCAGCGTTCCTTGAAAGCGACCCACGCGTGGACTATGTCAACTATCCCGGCCTTCCCTCCCACCCGCAACACGCGCTGTTGCGGGCCCAGATGTCGGGTGCATCCGGCTTATTGGCCTTCGGTGTAAAAGGCGGCCTGTCGGCGGGGGTGCGATTCATCGAGTCTGCGCAGATGATGAGCCATCTGGTCAACATTGGTGACACACGAACCTTGATCAGTCATCCGGCAAGCACGACGCACCGACAACTGGACGAAGCGCAACAAATCGCCGCGGGCGTGCATCCTGATATGGTGCGTATTTCGGTCGGCCTCGAGCACATCGATGACATTTTGTGGGATATTGATCAAGCGCTCAACGCCGCGAACACGGCATAACACCATGACCTCTATTTACGACCAAAATCTAGACGCGAACGTCGCCAACTTTGTAGCCTTGTCGCCCGTTAGCTTTGTTGAACGGACCGCGGAAATTTTTGGCGATCTCCCTGCAGTCATTCATGGGCAGCGTCGCTACACCTGGCTTGAAACCCGCAACCGCTCCGCACGCCTTGCAGCCGCCTTACAAAACGCCGGTGTGCAACGGGGAGATACCGTCAGTGTCATGCTGCCCAACACGCCGGAGATGGTCGAGGTACATTACGCGGTCCCGGCTATCAATGCGGTTCTCAACACGCTAAACACGCGCCTAGACTCGTCATTGTTGGCTTGGCAGATGAATCATTGCGAAGCCAAAGTTGTGATCACCGACACCGAGTTTTCGAGCACGATGCGAGCTGCTTTGGACATCTTGGCGCAGACGCATGGCCGCCATCCATTGGTCATCGATGTGGCGGACGCTGAGTACACGGGGGCCGGCGAGCTGATTGGCTCCGATACGTACGAGTCTTGGTTGGCTGCGCACGAACCCGTGGGCGAATTGAAGGGGCCCGCTGATGAGTGGGATGCGATCGCTGTCAGCTACACCAGCGGCACCACCGGCGACCCGAA
>JBMTSM010000023.1:0-14943 GCA_049448275.1 Burkholderiaceae bacterium | reverse complement strand
CATCGGGTTTACTCATGTCGGCGCCGTGGTAATCGACCTCGACACCGAAACCAGCAATCAGACGCTCGGCAACTGCATGATCACCAAAGCCATTCAGCATGATGTTGGCACCATTTGCAGCCAACGCGCAAGCGATGCCCAAGCCGATACCGCTGGTCGACCCTGTAACGAGTGCGCATTTGCCTTTGAGTTTTTGAGAAGAGCTGAGTGTTGCGGGAGCGGTTGGGGTCGTCATAGATAAGGTACTTGTAAAGGTTAAAAAACAGAACTCGTGGTGCGATTATGACCAATAAAGTCAGGGTTACCCAGCGAGCCGCGTGGTCAAGCTGTGGCAATATGATCGGGTTAATCGTCCCTATTTTGGAATGCTGTGAACGTAAATATCTCCGAACCCCTCAGTCCTAGCCTTGGCAGCGTTTTGTGCCCCGACGCCCCCGGTCGCGACGGTTCGCCACGCGCCATGCGCTATTGGTTATGGGCCGCGCCAGACTGTAAGTCACCAGATCACGTCGTGATTTGTGTGCACGGCTTGACGCGTCAGGGGCGTGATTTTGATGCGCTGGCACAGCGCTTATCGCGCGATTGCACAGTCATTGCGGTGGATGTGGCGGGCCGTGGGGCGAGTGACTGGCTCGCAGACGGCGCCCTGTATGGCGTGCCGTTATATGCAGCTGATCACATTCGGCTGATCCAGCACGTCAAAGATACATTCTCGCCCACCACCATCGACTGGATTGGCACCAGCATGGGGGGCTTGATTGGTATCGGCGTGGCCTCGCTGCCGGACGGCGTGCTGGCGCACCCCATTCGAAAGTTGGTTTTAAATGACGTTGGTCCGACCCTTGAGTTTGAGGCGCTCAAACGTATCGGAACCTACGTGGGTCAGCCTGCGCGCTTTTCTAATCTGCAGGACGGGGCTGACGCGCTGTGGACGGTCTGCACAGGTTTTGGTCCGCACACGACCGAGGAATGGTTTGAACTATCGCGGCACATGTTCGTCGAGCGGTCGGGCCATTTTGAATACCATTACGACCCCGCGATTGCACTGGCTTTCAAAGGATTTGATGCACCGGACGCGGCCGAGGTGATCGCGCAAGGTAACCAAGTCTTGTGGGCGGCCTATGACGCGATACGCGCGCCAACCTTAGTGATCCGGGGGGAGGCTTCGGACCTGTTGACGGAAGTAACGCTTTCGGACATGGCGCAGCGCGGCCCGAAGGCCCAGACCGTCACCTTTAAGGATGTTGGGCATGCGCCCACGCTGGTTGCGCCTGCACAGCAATCGGTAGTCGTTGATTTTTTATTGACGTGATGCAATGAAGACGCAATCGACACCTGCTGACGCTGGCGCAAGATCGTCAGGCTTTGCATCGGATGCGATGCCTATCATGGCCGCCGCCGATGCCCAGTTCGACGCCGGTGAGCTTGAGGTTGATACGGTACGCAAGGCGCGACAGTTCGCCGAGCCATTACTGGCGGATGAGGTGTTGATGTCGGGTGAGGGGGTCTTGGCGCATGCCGATGCCGTTGCGGCTATTTTGGCCAGTGTCGGCGGCTCGACCGCGATGCAGGCCGCGACATACCTGGTCTATGCCTGCGGTCATTTACAGCGACCCAAGGAGGTGATTGCCAAGCGATTTGGCGATAACTACGCGTCTCTGGCTGTTGAGGTCACGCAATTGATCCACCTGCAGGCGCAAGCCCGTGAGAAATCACAAGCGGTGAGCGATGCTGCGCTTGCTGCCGGGCAGGAGTTACCTGCCGCGGTGGTCGCCAACCAAACTGAAAACGTGCGCAAGATGCTGCTGGCATTCTCCCGAGATCTGCGCGTGGTGATGTTGCGATTGGCATCGCGGTTGCAAACGCTGCGCTACATGGCGGCGTCAAAGGTGAGCCCCAATCTAAGCATTGCAAATGAGGCCTTGCAAGTTTTTGCGCCGCTGGCGAATCGATTGGGTATCTGGCAGATTAAATGGGAAATTGAGGATTTGGCTTTCCGATTTTTGGAACCTGAAACCTATAGAAGCACCGCCAAGCTGTTGGATGAAAAGCGGTTGGAACGCGAAGCGCAGATGTCACAAACCGTCAGCGAGCTGAAAGAGGCACTGGCGTTGGCGGGTATTCGTGCAGAGGTCCATGGTCGGCCAAAGCACATCTACAGCATTGTTAAAAAAATGCGCGGTAAGCAATTGGATTTCGACCGCGTCTTCGATATTCGTGCGCTGCGTGTCATCGTGCCTGACCTCGATACCTGCTACGCGGCGCTGGCGTTGGTCCATCAGCGTTACAGCCCCCTGTTGGCGGAGTTTGTGGATTACATTGCCAAGCCAAAACCAAATGGCTACCAGTCGTTGCACACCGTGGTGTTGGACAGCAATGGCAAATCGATGGAGATACAAATTCGCTCGGAGGCGATGCACACCGATGCCGAGACAGGGGTATCTGCCCATTGGGCCTACAAAGAGGCTGGTAGCAAAGGCTATTCGGGCGTTGCCGCGCGATCGAGTTATGACAGCAAGATAGCGGTCCTGCGGCAACTGCTGGCCTGGGAGCGTGATCTCAGCGGCTCTACCAAAGCGCTTTTTGACGATCGTATTTACGTGCTTACGCCCGACGCCGCCGTGATTGAGTTGCCGCGCGGCGCAACGCCAGTCGACTTCGCTTATGCGGTGCATACCAACGTGGGCCATCGCTGCCGAGGGGCGCACGTTGATGGTGTGATGGTGCCTCTCACGACGCCTTTGCAGAACGGACAGACGGTGGAAGTCGTGACCGTGAAGGAGGGGGGGCCGTCCCGTGATTGGTTGAACCCACAGTCTGGGTATTTGGCCAGTTCACGCTCGCGCAATAAGGTTAGGGCGTGGTTCAATGCGCTCGCCGCCGAAGCGAACGTAGCCCGCGGTCGAGAGTTGGTCGAGAAGCTGTTGCAGCGCGAAGGTAAAACCGCACTCAAACTTGATGACTTGGCGCAGCAGTTGGGCTTTGACCACGCGCAGGCGCTGTTTGAGGTGGTGGGTAAAGACGAGCTTTCTTTACGAACCATTGAGGCGCAACTGCGTCCAGCCGATCCCGAGCCGCAGTTCGACGAGCGCTTACTGGCGCGCACGCCAGGGGCCGATGCCAAGGCGCCTCGAGGCGGTGTTTTGGTGGTCGGGGTCGATTCTTTGCTGACACAGATGGCTCGCTGCTGTCGTCCCGCTCCGCCCGATACCATTGGCGGTTTCGTGACCAAAGGGCGGGGCGTCAGTATCCACCGACAGGACTGCGCCGATTTTCAGCACCTGCGTCGCATACATCTGGACCGCGTCATTGAGGTGGCTTGGGGTGGTCAAAAGCCGGGCGAACAGGCGCTTTACCCAGTCGACGTGCGCATCGAGGCACAGGATCGGTCGGGATTACTGAGAGATATCTCAGACATATTCGCCCGAGAAAAAATGAACGTGATCGGTGTCAACACCCATTCACCGAAGGGCTTGGCGCTTATGACCTTCACGGTCCAAATCAGCGATGCAAAGCGACTCAGCAAGGTGCTTGGTTTCTTAACCGAGATCCCGGGGGTGAGAACCGCCAGGCGGCATTGACAGCCGCCCACAAAAAGTTTTGCGCTGGCACAAATAATTTAAAACCCCTGCTATACTGAGAGGCTTCGTTCGATACGAAGGCGCGTAGCTCAGTTGGTTAGAGCACCACCTTGACATGGTGGGGGTCGTTGGTTCGAATCCAATCGCGCCTACCAAATACCAAAACGGGATCAAGTTCACTGGCTTGATCCCGTTTTTTTTGGTCATGTTGTGCTGTGGTCGATAGATAGAATAAATAAAAGAATACCAAAGCGTTATAGAATTTCGAAGCAACCGGATGCTGTGTGTGAAAGTGCGTACCGCACGACGATTGGCACCGAAACTATTGGCGTTTACCCCGTGAATGCGGCAAATACGGCCTCGAATTGGCGGAGACGCCCTACAATCAAAAAACGATTAATCGGCACATGGTGTGCTGGGCGCTTAATTGGCGAAATTGACAAGGGTAAGACGAGTTGATCAAAAAAGCAGACGCCTCTGGAAAACGCGAAACCACTGCGACCGCTAAGTCGGCCCGCAAGGGGGGGGCGAAGCGGACGCCCCCGACCAAGGTCACCGCGAAGCCAAGGGCGGACAGCGACATTGAGACTGCGCCTGATGGTGCTGATCTCGATGCGGATAAACCCATTCGCGTCATCAAAAAGTACCCCAACCGTCGCTTGTACGACACCACGACATCGGCCTACATCACGCTGTCTGATGTTCGTGATTTGGTTCTGGCGGGCGCCCCGTTTGCCGTCAGAGACGCCAAAGGTAAAGCTGATTTGACCCGCAGTATCCTTCTTCAAATCATCTTGGAAGAGGAGAGCGGTGGGGTGCCCATGCTGTCTGAGCAAGTGCTTGCCAACCTGATCCGCTTTTATGGTCACGCCATGCAGGGTTTGGTGGGCGGCTACCTCGAAAAGAACATGCAAATGTTCACTGACTTACAAGAACGGATGCGTGGCCAATCACAGGCCTTGTCGCCGGAGGCCTGGCAACAGATGCTGGCACCTGCGGGTACGCCGCTTATGACTGAGTTGATGAGCAATTACACCGAACAAACGCAAAATGCGCTGAAGGCCATGCAAGAGCAAATGCAAAAGCAAGGTGAGCAGATGTGGGCCGCAATGGGCCTGAAGCGCTGAGTGCTTAACCCCATTTGAGCCGGCTGCAAAGTCGGCAAAGAAATTAAGAATTAATGAACGATATTGCAAAGGCCGCGCAAGTGGCTGCCCCGAAGGTTGGTTTTGCAAGTTTGGGTTGCCCCAAGGCACTGACCGACTCCGAATTGATCCTCACCCAATTGAGCGCTGAGGGCTACCAGACCTCCAAGACGTTCGAGGGCGCGGACATTGTCATTGTCAACACGTGCGGGTTTATTGATGACGCGGTGAAAGAGAGCTTGGACACCATCGCCGAGGCCCTGAGCGAAAATGGCAAAGTGATCGTTACCGGCTGTTTGGGCGCCAAAAGCGCAGAAAACGGTGATAACT
Organism: Burkholderiaceae bacterium; assembly: GCA_049448275.1. Taxonomy (GTDB): domain Bacteria; phylum Pseudomonadota; class Gammaproteobacteria; order Burkholderiales; family Burkholderiaceae_C; genus RS62. Next base: position 9,887 of record JBMTSM010000023.1, on the reverse strand, counting down.
TGGTCTCGTCGATCCACCCGTCCGTCTTGGCGGTCACCGGACCGCATGCGACCAATGAGGTCATGGATGCAGTCCACAAATACCTCCCGAAACCCCACGATCCTTTTACCGACTTGATCCCGCCACAGGGCATCAAACTCACGCCCAAGCATTTTGCGTACCTCAAGATCAGCGAGGGGTGTAACCACCGCTGTACTTTCTGCATTATTCCGTCTATGCGCGGAGATTTGGTCAGTCGCCCCATCGGTGACGTGTTGGGCGAAGCGAAAAAACTGTTTGACGCTGGCGTCAAAGAGCTCTTGGTCGTGAGTCAAGACACATCGGCTTATGGCGTCGACACCAAGTATGTTCCCGGGTTTTATAACGGTCGTCCCATCAAGACGCGCATGTTGGATCTGGTGCGTACGCTGGGTGAGTTGGCAAAACCTTATGGCGCTTGGGTCCGCTTGCATTACGTGTACCCATACCCCCACGTGGACGACATCATTCCGTTAATGGCCGAGGGTCTGTGCCTGCCCTACCTCGATGTACCCTTGCAACACAGCCATCCCGATGTCCTGAAGCGCATGAAGCGCCCCGCCAGCGGTGAGAAAAACCTAGACCGTATTCAGGCTTGGCGCGAGGTGTGTCCCGAGCTGGTGGTTCGAAGCACGTTCATCGCTGGATTCCCGGGCGAGACTGAGAGTGAGTTTGAGCACCTGCTTGATTTTGTCAAAGCGGCCCAAATTGACCGAGCGGGTTGCTTTGCGTACTCGCCTGTGACGGGGGCTGCGGCTAATGACCTGCCCGGCGCTCTGCCGCAGGCGCTGCGTGAGGAGCGTCAGGCGAGGTTTATGGCAGTCGCTGAATCGGTGGCGCAAGCCCGCCAGGCAGCCCGCGTTGGGCAGGTTGTTCAGGTGTTGGTTGACAAATCGGCGGCCCTTGGCAAGAAGGGCGGAGAAGGCCGCAGCTACGCAGAGGCGCCTGAGATTGACGGCATGATTCGTTTGTTGCCCGTCGACAAAGCCAGTAAAACATACAAAACGGGTGACTTCGTTAAGGCGCAAATTGTTGACGCCAGTGGTCATGATTTAGTCGCATCGGTGGTGTAAGCTGAACGCATGCTCAGACCACCTCACATCGCCGCACACAGGGACCCACACTGGCAACGGTGTGGCAACAAAAAAGCCGTTAAACCTTCTTCAAGGTGTAACGGCTTTTCGTTGTCTTTGGTGCCCAAGAGAGGACTCGAACCTCCACGCCTCGCAGCGCTAGTACCTGAAACTAGTGCGTCTACCAATTCCGCCACCTGGGCATCTCAGGAAAAACGCGAGTATAGCACGCAGTGAATTCAAAAATTAAACAAACAGACGAAATCGAAGGTGTTGTAAGCGGGCATCGCGATGGCCACGGGTTCGTGGTCTGTGATGGCGATCAAGACGACCTCTACTTACCACCCAACGAGATGCGCGCGGTGCTGCACCGTGATCGCGTACGAGCTAAAGTCGCGCGTACAGATCGTCGGGGACGCTCCGAGGGGCGGGTCACAGAGATCGTTGAACGTGCCACCGATCCCATCATTGGGCGGTTGCTCAACGAGTCGGGGGTATTTTTGGTTGCGCCCGAGGACAAGCGTTACGGACAAGACATTCTGATCCCGAAAAATGCGATCGGCCGGGCCGAGCTGGGGCAGGTCGTGGTCGTCGAATTGACTGAGCCGCCCGCGCTTTATGGTCAACCCGTTGGACGCATCAAAGAGGTGCTGGGTGAAATTGACGATCCCGGAATGGAAATTGAGATCGCAGTGCGCAAATACAGCGTACCGCACATTTTTTCGGATGACTGCCTGAAGCTGGCCAAAGGCTTACCCGAGAAAGTCAGACCTGCGGACAAAAAAGGTCGTATCGATCTAACCGATATTCCGTTGGTAACCATCGACGGTGAAGACGCGCGTGATTTTGACGACGCGGTTTATTGCGAACCTGCAAAGGTAGGGCGTAGCAAAGGCTGGCGCTTGTTGGTGGCTATTGCCGATGTCAGTCACTATGTGCAGCCCGGTAATGCCATTGATGTGGACGCTTTTGACCGTGCGACCAGCGTGTACTTTCCCCGACGCGTGATCCCCATGCTGCCCGAGAAGCTCTCGAACGGTTTGTGTTCCTTGAATCCAAACGTCGAGCGGTTGTGCATGGTGTGCGACATGCTGATTACCAAGGATGGGGAGATTCACGCCTATCAGTTTTATCCCGCTGTAATGTTCAGCCATGCGCGCTTGACCTACACCGAGGTGGCGACTATTTTGCAAAATACCCGCAGCCATGAGGCCCTGGCCAAGGCTGACGTTGTGCCGCACTTGCTTAACTTACAGGATGTCTATCGGGGCTTGTTGCAGGCTCGCCAGCGTCGGGGCGCCGTTGACTTTGACACAGTCGAGACGCAAATCATTGCCGATGAGACTGGGCGTATCGACCGTATCGTGCCGCGCGTGCGAACGGATGCACACCGGCTCATTGAAGAAGCCATGCTGGCCGCCAACGTCTGCGCGGCGGAATTCATCGCGCATGGCAAGCATTCCGGTTTGTATCGTGTCCACGAGGGACCACCCGCACAAAAGATTGAAGTACTGCGCAATTACCTGCGCGCCATGGGCGTGCCGGGGACTGTGAGCGATCACCCGCAACCCAGCGAATTCCAAGCCATAGCGCAGGCGACCAAAGATCGTCCTGAGGCCAAGCAGATCCACATGATGTTGCTTCGCTCCATGCAGCAAGCGGTTTACACACCGATCAACAATGGTCACTTCGGCTTGGCGTTTAACGGATACACGCACTTCACCAGTCCCATTCGTCGGTATCCGGATTTATTGGTCCACCGGGTCATTAAAGCGCTCTTGAATGGTAAGAAGTACGCGCTACCCGATAGCTTGTTGACCATGAAGCCGCCCCCCATGCGGCGCAAGCCAGCAGCAAAGACGGTTGAAAAGCCCAAGAAGCCGCTGACCGGACAAAACTTGGCTTGGGAAATGGCCGGCTTGCATTGCAGCGCCAATGAGCGGCGCGCAGATGAGGCGAGTCGTGATGTTGAAGCGTGGCTCAAATGCAAGTACATGCGCGAGCATTTGGGGGAAGAGTTCACGGGACAGGTCTCGGGGGTCACCAGTTTTGGTCTGTTCGTCACATTGGATGCGATGTACGTTGAGGGGCTGGTACACATCACGGAATTGGGCGGCGACTTTTTCCGGTTTGACGAGATGCGTCAGGAGCTTCGCGGCGAAAGGACAGGTATTCGTTACAACTTGGGCTCGGTCGTTAACATTCAGGTCAGCCGTGTTGACTTGGATGGACGCCGCATTGATTTCCGCCTTGTAAAGCCAGAGATGGACGGCGGTGCGACTGGCAAGCGCCCAGTTGACGACACGTTCAGCACGTCACGAGACGCGTCGGATCGTCGCTCGGCAGGGCGGTCTTCGCCGCCGGGTAAAGCCAAAAAAAGCGTCAAGCCTGCAAAGTCTCTCAAGTCTCGTGGTGCGAGCCCGAAAGCAGCTGCGAAAAGTGGTAAACCAAAAAATCGTCGCACCGGGCGCTGAGTGCCCCGTCAATAACGTTTGAGGAGTGATTTGTGCAGATCGTTTTTTCGATTCTTGATTTATTGGCGTTCGCGTTAATCGGTTGTGCGCTGCTCCGGGCCTGGATGATTGCGTCCGGTATGACGCTGGTGGTTCAGCCTGGCCGTTTTGTAGTTGCGGTGACGGATTGGTTGGTTCAACCGATACGCCGGATTCTGCCGAGGGGGTTATCGCTGGGACGCTGGGACGGCGCCTGTCTGGTTGCCGCCATTTTGCTTGCGCTGGCGTATGGTGGTTTTTGGACCGCTATGGTTATGCAGGCCACCGGTGCCGCCGTATCAACCAATGTCATGCTGCTGGCCGTACCCGTCGCTGCTCTCAAAATGTTGGCCCGAGTGGTGCTTCAGGGACTGTTTTATTTGCTACTGATGTATGCCGTGCTGTCTTGGGTGCAGCCGCAATCGCCCGCCATGGGGTTTCTGGCACGCCTTATCCAACCTTTGTTGACGCCGTTCCAGCGGGTTATTCCGCGTATCGGTGGAATAGATCTCTCGGCCCTGGTCCTCATGATGGCGCTGCAGATTATGTTGGGGTTGGTCGCCTAATCTACCTTGAGTACGCCGTTATCGGTGATTTGTTTGGCAATACCCAGAACGTTGTCATCGCGACCACAGGTCTGCCAAATCATCAAGCCCACGGGCAACTCATCCGGCGCTTGGCAGGGTATTGAGATTGCGCAGCCATTTAAAAAGTTGACTGTCGAAGGGTTGCGCAGCAGCAAACGATTCACCGTGAGATACGCAGCGTCACGCTCGGCGCCCGGTGCAATGCTGTCGATAGGCGGGGCGACCATCGGTACAGTTGGGGCAATCATGGCATCTACACCCGCGACTGCGGCAAAGACCGCTTGCTGCAGCGTCTGGCGAGCCCGCAGGATGGCCAGGTAATCGGCGGCGGTCGCAACTTGCCCCGTTTGCATCCGCGCTTTGACCCGGGGATCCAGTAGCGCCGTGTCATCCATTAAGCGGTCTCGGTGCCACGCATGCGCCTCGATGGCAACCAGCGGGGCGACGGACTGACAGTCACCAATAGCGGACAGTGCAGGTAAAGGCATCTCGATCAGTGTGACACCGGCGCGAACTAAACGACTCAACGTACGGGCCCATGCCTGGCCAACGGTGGGGTCTAAATCGTCCAAGTGGACGGTGGTCGCAACCCCCAATGTCAGGTGCGACAGCGGTTTAGCCCAATGCGCGACTGGCCGCTGGCTCATGACTTGGTGGGCAGCAATGGCGGTGTCGACCGACCGCGTGATCGCACCGACGCTGTCAAGGCTCTGAGAGAGGGGGTAAGCACCTGCTAGGGGTACCGCGCCCTGCGTCGATTTAAAACCGACCAGACCGCACAATGCCGCGGGAATCCGCAAAGAACCCCCCGTGTCGCTACCCAGACCGATATCAGCCATCCCGAGACCAACGCTGACAGCAGCACCGCTGGATGAGCCGCCGGGGATACGGGCGATCGCGGTGTCGGCGGGATTAGCGGGTGTCCCGTAATGGTGGTTGATGCCGATACCCGAAAACGCAAATTCGGTCATGTTGGTGCGGCCGATCGAGACGGCACCGGCTTGCTTCAAACGGGCGAGGGCGGGGGCATCGGTCGTGGCTGGTGCTGCCTTGTCTAGGCAGACGGCCCCAGCTTGGGTCACCTGGCCTGCGACATCAAACAAGTCTTTGACCGATATGGTCAGGCCAAGTAAGGGCATGTTCAACGATGCGCCACTGTTCAAATTGTGTGTCAACTGAAGTCGGGCGTCGTCGGCGTCAACCCGCAGCATGGTGTGGGCTCCCCGGGGGGCATTTGTCGCAGAAATGCAGGCTTCCAAGTGGTTGAGGGCGGGGTGTTGGCGAATGCTATTGGGTTTCATGGCGGTGGACGTCTGGTATGAGAGGCATGGTAGCGGAAACTGGGGTAGCTAACCCACTTTCGTGAGGGGTAAAAGCAGGCTATAATCGAGCGGCTTTGCCCATTGTGGGCCAAGCAAAATCGCGAAGGCACTCACTGTGGTGTCGACGGTTGATGGAAGCAACGCGTTGCTGTCCGGGGCGCCGTCGATTGGAGTGTGCTTTTAGAAACAACCTCAATTTAGGAAATACCATGGCAGTATCAATGCGTGAAATGCTGGAAGCCGGCGTCCACTTCGGTCACCAAACCCGCTTCTGGAACCCCAAGATGGCCCAATACATTTTTGGTCATCGCAACAAGATTCACATCATCAACCTCGAAAAGTCACTTCCCAAGATGGAAGAGGCGCTGCAGTTTGTACGCCAGTTGGCCGCAAACGGCGGTAATGTGTTGATGGTCGGTACCAAGCGCCAATCGCGCGACACCGTGATGGCTGAAGCGCAGCGCGCGGGTGTGCCATTCGTGACGCAGCGTTGGTTGGGTGGAATGTTGACAAACTTCAAGACCGTGAAAACATCGATCAAGCGTCTGAAAGAGATGCACGCACAGATGGAAGCGGGCTTGGACCACATGAGCAAAAAAGAGCAGCTCACCTTCACCCGCGAAATTGAGAAGCTCGAGCGCGATATCGGCGGCATCCAAAACATGAATGCCTTGCCCGACGCTATTTTCGTGATCGACGTCGGTTACCACAAGATCGCGTGCCTGGAAGCCCGTAAGTTGGGTATTCCTTTGGTCGGCGTTGTTGACTCAAACCACTCTCCCGAAGGTATCGACTACGTGATCCCGGGTAACGACGACTCATCAAAAGCCGTTGCCCTGTATGCGCGCGCCATTGCGGACGCCGTGATCGAAGGTCGTGCCAACGCTTCGAAGACAGTGGTCCAGGCTGCTGCCACCGAAGGCGCTGACGAGTTCGTAGAAGTGGCTGACGGCTCAGCCGCCTAAGTTGCCCTGCACTGAATACAAGGGGCTTTGAGCCCCTTTTTTGTAACTGGTTTGGGGATTAACCGTATCGGTTCCCCCGCCGAAATGGAGAAGATGATGGCTATTACTGCTGCAATGGTTGGTGAATTACGCGCAAAAACTGATGCCCCCATGATGGAGTGCAAGAAGGCGCTGACGGAAGCCAACGGTGACATGGAAAAAGCGGAAGAAATTCTGCGCGTTAAATTGGGTAACAAAGCGGGTAAGGCTGCCAGCCGTGTGACTGCAGAAGGTGCTGTCGCCAGTGCGATCGAAGGCAAAGTCGGTGCGCTGATCGAAGTCAACTGCGAAACCGACTTTGTGACCAAGAACGACAGCTTTTTGGCACTCTGCAATGCTGCAGCGCAATTGGTCGCCAAGCACAACCCGGCTGACATCGACGCTTTGGGCACGCTGCCCTGTGAAATCGACGGTTTTGGCCCCACTTTGGAAGACGCGCGCAAAGGTTTGATCGGTAAGATCGGCGAAAACATGTCTTTCCGCCGCTTCAAGCGCGTGGAAGGTTCATCTGTGACGTGCTACCTTCACAGCGGCCGTATCGGCGTGATGGTTGAATTCGAAGGGTCAGAGACTGCCGCACGCGACGTTGCGATGCACATTGCCGCGATGAAGCCTGTGGCTTTGTCATCTGCTGATGTGCCAGCCGAACTGGTTGCCAAGGAGCGTTCAGTTGCCGAAGCCAAAGCTGCAGAATCTGGTAAGCCCGCTGAGATCGTCACCAAGATGGTCGAAGGTTCAATCGCCAAGTACCTCAAAGAGGTGAGCTTGATGGATCAGGCATTCGTCAAAAATGACAAGCAGACCATTGCTCAGATGTTGAAAGAAAACGCCACCACGGTGAGCGCTTTCACCATGTACATCGTCGGCGAAGGCATCGAGAAAAAGGTGGACGATTTCGCAGCTGAAGTGGCCGCTCAGGTTGCAGCTGCAAAGTCTGCTTGATCGACTTTTTCGCGGTAAGCTAGCGGTGAGGGTGTGTAACCCTCACCTCCCATTTCACACGACACATTGAGGACCTCAGTATGGCAACTTTCAAACGTATTTTGTTGAAATTGTCGGGTGAGGCGTTGATGGGTGATGACACTTTCGGCATCAACCACGACACCATTCGCCGCATGGCGACCGAAGTTGTCGAAGTGACCCAAATGGGTGTTCAGGTGGCAATTGTGATCGGCGGCGGGAACATCTTCCGCGGCGTTGCAGGGGGGTCGATCGGTATGGACCGTGCCACGGCTGATTACATGGGCATGCTCGCGACAGTGATGAATTCGCTGGCACTGTCTGACAGCCTTGATAAAGCTGGCGCGACTGCACGCGTGATGTCAGCGATCAGTATCGAACAGGTCGTTGAGCCCTATGTTCGCCCCAAAGCCCTTCAGTACCTCGAAGAGGGCAAGGTGGTGATCTTTGCTGCCGGCACGGGCAATCCATTTTTTACCACCGATACTGCTGCAGCCTTGCGCGGCGCCGAAATTGGAGCGGAGGTTGTTCTCAAGGCCACCAAAGTCGATGGTGTTTACACTGCTGATCCCGCCAAAGATCCGAATGCGACCCGCTATACGTCCTTGACGTTTGACGAAGCGATGACGCGCAACCTGCAGGTCTTGGATGCTACTGCGTTTGCGCTGTGCCGAGATCAAAATCTGCCGATCAAGGTATTCAGTATTTTGAAGGAAGGCGCCTTGAAGCGCGTTGTTTCAGGTGCGGACGAGGGCACGCTGGTGCACCTCTAACTCGCTGAAAAAGGAGAAGAAAATGACTGCACTTGCAGAAATTAAAGGGAACGCTGAACACAAGATGACCCAGTCCATCGAGGCGTTCAAAGGTGCTTTGCAACGCGTCCGTACGGGCCGCCCCTCGCCTGCGCTGCTGGATGTTGTGCACGTCGATTACTACGGGTCGATGGTGCCAATTTCTCAGGTTGCCAACCTCAGTTTGTTAGACGCCCGCACCATTGGGGTAGCGCCTTGGGAAAAGGGTATGGGGGCGAAAATTGAAAAAGCCATTCGCGACTCCGACCTCGGTTTAAACCCCGCATCACAAGGTGACTTGATTCGTGTGCCGATGCCACCGATGACTGAAGAGCGGCGTAAAGAGTTGACAAAAGTGGTTCGTCATGAGGGTGAGTCTGCGAAGATCGCGATTCGCAACTTGCGCCGCGATGCCAACGAGGCGGTCAAACGCTTGGTGAAAGACAAAGAAGCATCCGAAGACGACGAGCGTCGATTGCAAGATGAGATTCAAAAAATCACTGATAAGTTCATCGCGGAGGTAGACAAATTAGTCGCCTCAAAAGAAGACGACATCATGGCGGTTTAAGATGAAAAGGGCGCTCCTCCGGCGCCCTTTTTTCTAGGCGGCAACTAACCCATTAACCGGACATGCTCATTCCTCGAATCATCACCGCGGTCGCGCTACTGGCAGTGCTTCTGCCCGCGTTATTTTCGGTATCGCCGGAGCCATTCGCCGCAGTGACGCTTCTGCTTATCGTGGCAGCTTGTTGGGAGTGGGGGCGTCTGAACCAAATGGGGAGTTTGCCTGCACTCGGTGTTGGTCTTGCAGTGGGTATTGGTTTGGCTGGCGGATGGTGGGGACAAGCGCTGGCTGCCGCGATTGATCCCAGCTGGGAGCGGTCCCTGTGGTTACTGGTCTCAACGATTTGGGTCCTAGGTTCGGCGGCGTTGGTGCGTTCAGGCGTGAGCGCGTGGGTGCCACTTGCCCGTTCATTCCGGTTGGTATTGGGTTGGCTGTTACTGGCGGCCACCTGGTGGGCGATGGCCCGCGCGCGCACCTTGGGTATCAACTTTTTGTTGTCGCTGATGGTGCTGGTTTGGGCGGCGGATGTCGCTGCCTATTTTGGTGGCCGCGCTTGGGGTAAACGCAAGCTGGCAGCAGCGATCAGCCCGGGCAAAACGTGGGCGGGTGCTTGGAGTGGCGCGGGCGCTGTTTTAGTCTTGGGGATCGCGTGGCAACGTCTGGATGAGACCGGTTTGGTTGACGGCGCGAGTATCTTTACGATCCTCGCAGACCGGCATGTACTCATCTCGCTGATTGGGGTCTTGTTTTTGGTGGCCATGGCCGTGGTGGGTGATCTGATGGAGTCCTTGGTCAAGCGCAGTGCTGGGGTGAAAGATTCAAGCGGCTTGTTACCGGGGCACGGTGGCGTGCTTGACCGTGTCGATGCTTTGTTACCCGTCCTACCGATCGGCATGATGTTGGTTACTGTTTAGCCTGTTACAGGAGTTGAGCTTGAAGCGCATTACCGTACTCGGTTCCACTGGTTCGATTGGCACCAACACCCTGGACGTGCTGGGTCGCCACACCGATCAGTTCACTGTATTCGCCCTGACGGCTGCAAAGCAGGTTGACTTGCTGTTTAAACAGTGTGTTG
>JBMTSM010000022.1:0-14920 GCA_049448275.1 Burkholderiaceae bacterium | reverse complement strand
GCTCGACCAATCGCGTCGGCCACGTCTGTAAAAACGGCTCCATGCCCAGGGATGACGACCAATGGATCAAGGGTTTTGATGTGATCTAGCGTGCCAAGCGCTGCGTCAAACGCATCGGCCTCATCCAACTCTGGGAACATCACACCGAGGCCGTTCCCCCAGAGCGCATCTCCAGAGATAAGAATCCGATGTTCGGCGTGAAAGAGCAGCATAGCGTCAGGGTCATGCCCCATGGCTGGGTAGGCACGCCAATAGGTATCCCCCATCCGCAGCAAATCTCCGGATTGATAACTGTGGTCGGCCCTGAAAGCTGGGCAAGATTGGCCTGTGACAGCGTAGGTCAACGCATCACCGTCCCAATGCTTAACCGCCTCAAATGAGGGGGCAGGCACCCAAGTTTCTGCCTCGGGAAATATACGTTGAAGGGCTGCGTTACCGCCACAATGATCACTGTGAAGGTGTGTATTGACGATTGATGTCAGCGGCCTTGTAAGCGCGGACTGGACCAGTTCAACGGTTTGAGCAGCATGGTCGACATAACCCGTATCAACTAAGGTGTTGTTTCCTGTCCCAACACACAGCACGTTGTTACTCGACAGCCAGCCACGCTCGAAAACGTGGATGCCGAAATCAGCCAATATATTCACGTCAAACCCTAAAAAGTTATCTTATTCTCAGCGGCAGCGCGCAAACAGCGTGTCGCTCTTTGGTCGCTCAAAAAGGCGGCAAGGACCGCACACCCTCCCCCCCGAGTATCTGCAGTATCGCCCAAGCGCACCCAAGTAATGTGCAAGTGCTATGCTACCCACTTCGCAACTACGGTCCAACACTGTGCCTGACCCACTACCTGCTCCTAACGCCGACGCTACCGCGACAACTGAAAAGCGCGGGATACTCCAGCGAATCGCAGAACTCCTCCACCCGAGCCCCGACAGCGTCCCCGATCTGATCGAGCAACTCGCCCAAGCACAAGAAAAAGGTCTGATTGAGGCTGACGCCCGAAACATGCTTGAAGGCGTGTTACGTATCGGTGATATGACCGCGGGTGATGTCATGGTTGCTGCACCAAAAATTGACTTGCTGAATATCGATGACAGCATAGATGTATTGCTGGAGCAAGTCATTGAAACTGCTCACTCGCGTTTTCCTGTTTTCGAGGGCGAACGCGAGAACATAATCGGTGTTTTGATGGCTAAGGATCTCATCAAGCGCATCCGCTCGCCTGAGCTGAACCTTAAAGCACTGCTTCGCCCAGCCGTTTTTGTCCCAGAGACCAAGCGCCTCAATCAGTTACTCCGCGAATTCAAGGCCAATCGAAACCACCTTGCGGTGGTGATCGATGAGTTCGGGCAACTTGCCGGCTTGGTGACGATTGAAGATGTGCTCGAGCAGATTGTGGGTGAAATCGAGGACGAATTTGACGAAGATGATGAGGGTGGCGATATCTACGGCCTGTCCGAGAATACCTGGCGCATCGACGGCGACACCGCTATTGACCGCATCAATGAAGCCTTCGACTTAGACATCCCCAATGATGAATTCGACACCATCGGTGGCCTAGTCTCGCATGACATGGGGCATGTGCCTAAACGAGGTGAGTCTTATATGGGCTATGGTTTACGTTTTGAGGTCATGCATGCTAAGGGCGGCGCAGTACGCTGGTTCAAGGTTACGCCCTTGCCGAAAGCCGATGCCGAAACGGCAGGAGCGGGTGTATCAGACGATGCACGGGCCTGACAGGGCTAAGACAGCAGAAGGTACCAGGCTTTGACAAGCGCAAGGGCTTTGTTGAAGTTTTTGCCACTCGCCGCCATTGCTTGGTTACTGGCGTGGTCAGGCATGTGGCCTTGGGCAGATCACCCAGTCTTTCAAGCCGTTGGTATCCATCATCACCAGCCTGCACCTTGGCTGCAGATGGTTTGCTTAATAGTCGTTTTTGCTGCAATCATCGCGCCACAGCCCACGCGTGCGGCCTACCTTCGCGTATGGTGGATCATCAGCAATTGGCTTGCCGCAACGGTCTGGTGGTTGACCCACTCGATGCACGTGCACGGTGGCCTCTCAGTGGTCACCGCCGCACTTGCAGTGATCGCGTTAGCGGGAGCTCTCGCGCTCTACATGACTGCAGTCCTTGGTTATGTGGCGACCAGGGTCACACCGCGAGCCGCCGCGGGTTCAGGCCGACACGCCATCATGTCCGCAATGGCTATTGCGGCAGCTTGGACCTTGGCGGAATGGTTGCGTGCCAAGTGGTTTACTGGCTTTCCCTGGGGAGAGTTGGGCTACGCACATCTGGCAAATTGGGGGTGGCTCGCCCCCATCACTGGCATAACTGGCGTCACAGCAATGGTGGTCTTTACCGCCGCATGGGCTGCGTCCGCATGGTATGGCCGCACCAAGTTCACCGCACAAGACTGGTCGATATGTCGAGTCATGCCTTGGCTTGCGGTTGCTCTGGTCATAATCGGCTTGCCACCCGCTATCCAGCCTTCGCCTGAACGATGGGGTACGCCCAACGGCACCCATACCGTTGCACTGGTTCAGGGGAATATCGATCAGAGCGCAAAGTTTGGCAGCAATGCAGCCCGTGACATGGCGTGGTACACCACCCAAGTCGAGGCAGCCGACGCTGCGTTGACCATCCTCCCTGAAACCGCATTTCCAACGCTACCTGAAGCGGTTCCAAAAGACATTTGGAGAGACCTGACACGGGCTCACAATAGCCAAGAGAAGGCGACCTTGGTTGGGATCCCCGTTCAAATTGGTGAAAACACCTTCCAAAACGAAGCATGGCTAATCAACACCCAAAGTCGCGCAGCGTCCCTCTCCGAAATTCCCCAATACCGTTACGCCAAGCACCACTTGGTGCCTTTTGGCGAGTTGTCGCCACCTGGCTTTCAATGGTTCACGAGACAACTGGATATTCCCCTGAGTGAGTTCAAGCCGGGCGGCGCCGATCAGCCCGGGTTTCAATGGCGCGGTGAGACATTGGCGATCACGATCTGTTACGAGGATGTCTTCGGTGATGAGATGGCGCAACGCATGACGGGGGGTAATCCAACGCCTACTGCTTGGGTGAACATGAGCAATCTGGCCTGGTTTGGGGGTACAACGGCCATCCCGTCTCACCTGCAGATGGCGCGATGGCGCGCCCTCGAGCTGGGGCGGCCTATGCTGCGGGCGACGAATACTGGTGCAACTGCGGTCATCGATCATTTGGGGCGCGTCGTCGACCGCCTGCCCATGCAGACGCGTGGCGTATTGATCACGACCTTTGAAGGACGCACAGGACTGACGCCCTATGCGCAATGGGCAGGGCGCTGGGGGCATACACCGGTTTGGGTGTTGAGCGTGCTGGTTTTGGTATTTCTGGTGCCACGTAAACGAGCCGAGTGAAGCGCCGTAAAATGAGGGGTTCAATGCGCTGCGGATGTCCGCACGGTAAATCTTTGCCTGAGCGCTTTACACCTCAAAACCATGCGTACCTTTCAGCAAATAATACTCACGCTTCAAGACTATTGGGACAAGCAGGGTTGCGCTCTGTTGCAACCCTTTGACATGGAAGTTGGCGCGGGTACCAGCCACACCGCCACTTTTTTGCGCGCCATCGGCCCTGAGCCCTGGAAGGCTGCCTACGTGCAGCCCAGTCGCCGCCCCAAAGATGGGCGGTACGGCGAGAACCCCAACCGCTTGCAGCACTACTACCAATTTCAAGTGGTCTTGAAGCCGGCGCCCGCCGATATTTTGGATCTCTATCTGGGCAGCCTTGAGGCACTGGGTTTTGACCTCAAGAAGAACGATATTCGATTCGTCGAAGACGACTGGGAAAACCCAACCCTCGGTGCCTGGGGGCTTGGCTGGGAGGTTTGGTTGAACGGCATGGAGGTCACGCAGTTCACCTATTTCCAGCAAGTCGGTGGCATCGATTGCAAACCAGCCACCGGTGAAATCACCTACGGGCTCGAGCGCCTGGCCATGTACCTTCAGGGGGTCGATAACGTCTACAACTTGAAGTGGACCGATACCACCACCTATGGCGACGTCTTTCTACAAAACGAGCAAGAGCAGTCCGCCTATAACTTCGAGCACAGTGACGTTGACTTTTTGTTCACAGCATTTTCGGCCCACGAGCGACAAGCGCAACACCTGATGGGCGTGCAGTTAACCTTGCCTGCATACGAGCAAATTCTCAAAGCAGCGCACACCTTTAACCTGTTGGATGCCCGTGGGGCCATCAGTGTCACGGAGCGTGCAGCCTATATTGGGCGAATCCGTAATTTGGCGCGCGCCGTCGCGAAAAGCTATTACGAAAGTCGCGAGCGCTTGGGCTTCCCCCTGGCACCCCCTGAGTGGGTTGCCACGTTGCCCAAGAAAGCTGCGTGATCCAATCAGCATCAGCGCCCACAGAAACATTGACTGTAGATCGTATGTCGAAAAATAATTTATTGGTTGAGCTGTTTGTCGAGGAGCTCCCCCCCAAAGCGCTGCGTAAATTGGGTGATGCATTTGCGTCGCAATTGGTGAACAGCTTGGTCGCTAACGGACTGGTCGAGGCCAATACGGCATTTGAACCTTTCGCATCGCCGCGTCGACTGGCTGTCCGCGTGTCTGCTGTTGCTGAAAAAGCTGCAGATCGTGCGCAAAACCTCAAACTGATGCCGACAGCAGTCGGACTTGATGCCGATGGTCAACCGACTGCGGCTTTGCTCAAGCGTCTGCAGGGTATGGGTTTAGATGCCGGCGTCGCAGCGCAATTAACCAAACAAATGGACGGCAAAGCAGAAGCCCTTTTTCTGCAGCGCACACTCCCCGGTGTCACTTTGGCCGAAGGCCTACAAACCGCTCTGGATGAGGCGATTGCCAAGCTTCCGATTCCCAAGGTGATGTCCTATCAATTGCACACCAATTGCGCGTTACCCGGTTGGAGCAGCGTCAACTTCGTCCGTCCGGCCCATCGCTTGCTGGCTCTTCACGGCGATAAAACAGTCAATGTAAGCGCGTTGGGGTTGAGCGCAGGCAACGAAACAGTCGGCCATCGCTTCGAGGCGCAAGCGCCGGTCATCACGATTGATCGAGCAGATGATTATGAGCAGCAGCTCACCCATGTTGGCGCGGTCATCCCCTCATTTGCCAAACGTCGTGCTGCGATCGAGGCACAGTTGGCAGACGTTGCCAAGTCGCTCGAGACCCCTGAGACGGGCCCCTTGGTCGCGATTCACGATGACGCATTGCTTGATGAGGTGACCGCCTTAGTCGAGCGCCCGAATGTGGTGGCCTGTCAATTTGAGCCTGCCTTTTTGGAAGTGCCACAAGAGTGCTTGATTTTGACCATGAAGGCGAATCAAAAGTATTTCCCCTTGTTGACGCAGCGTGGCAAGCTGAGCCACCATTTTTTAGTGGTCAGCAATATTTCGCCAAGTGATGTGAGCCAAGTCGTTGGCGGCAACGAGCGGGTTGTTAGGCCACGGTTGGCAGACGCGCAATTTTTCTTCAACCAAGACCGCAAGAAAACCTTGGCATCGCGGTTGCCCGAGTTGGATAAGGTCGTTTATCACAACCAATTAGGCTCGCAAGGCGAGCGGACGCAGCGTGTCCGTGCCTTGGCCATTCAAATTGCCCAGGCGCTGGTGGCCGACGGCCGTGGCGATGCCCAATTAGTGGCTGCGGCCGAACAGGCAGCGGCTCTGGCAAAGACTGATTTACTAACGGACATGGTCGGTGAGTTCCCTGAATTACAAGGCATCATGGGCGGCTACTACGCGCGTCATGATGGGCTTGATGATTCCATTGCCGTCGCTATCGAAGATCACTACCGACCCCGGTTCGCTGGCGATGCGCTGCCCCGAAATGACGTGGCGTTGGTGGTCGCATTGGCTGATAAGTTGGAGACGCTTATCGGTATGTTTGGTATCGGTAATCTGCCGACCGGCGACCGTGATCCTTTCGCGTTGCGTCGCCACGCGCTGGGTGTGGTTCGGATGCTGATCGAACAAGATCTACCACTGTCCCTCCAATCAATGATCGCGGATGGTGCGAAGGCTTTCGGAACCCTGATCACCCATGACCTCGCGCCACTGGGAACCTTCATCCAGGATCGCTTAGCGGGCTTGTTGAAGGATCAAGGGTTTGATGCGCGTGCGATCGACGCTGTGCTGGCTTTGGCACCCCAGCGGCTATCCGATGTGGTTCACCGTCTTGAGGCGGTGCGCAGTTTCACGGCGCTGCCCGAAAGTGATGCGCTGGCGGCTGCCAACAAGCGCATCAGCAACATCTTGAAGAAAGCCAATCCCTCGGATATCGCGGCGACAGTGTCCCCGGCTTTGTTTGCGGAGCCTGCAGAATCTGCCTTGGCAAACGCCATTGCTGCCGTCAAGCCCATTGTCGAGACACAGCTCAGCAGTGGTGACTACACCGCAGCTCTGAAGGCCCTTGCGGCACTGCGAGATCCCGTGGATGCGTTTTTCGACGGTGTCATGGTGAACGCCGACGAGCAGCAGATCCGTGCCAATCGATTGGCGCTGTTGTCGGAGCTGCATGGCATCATGAATCGAGTGGCCGATTTGTCGCGCCTCGCAACCTGATCGATCGCCATGCAAAGTCACCCTCGCCTCGTTGTTCTCGATCGAGATGGTACGCTCAATCTCGATGACAAGGCCATCATTGCTGGTCCTGATGATTGGGTGCCTGTGCCCGGCGCGCTGGAGGCCGTTGCCCGTCTTAACCAAGCGGGTTGGCGCGTGGTCATTGCAACGAATCAATCGGGCTTAGGGCGCGGTCTGTTTGATGCAGACACCATGAACCGCGTGCACGCCAAGATGAATAAGTTACTGGCGGCGGTTGGCGCGAGGGTCGATGCGGTTTTTTTCTGCCCTCACACACGCGACGATGCATGCGACTGCCGCAAACCGAAGCCTGGTTTGATTTTGAAAATCGCCGAACGTTTCGGGGTTCCGGTTGATGAGATCGCAGTGGCGGGCAACACCGTTCGCCACATCCAAGCTGGGCATGCGGCCGGTGCCCATACACATCTGTTACTGACAGGGAAATGTGCTGCTTACAGCCTCAACAAACCGCCGTCTGGCTTACCGGTTGGCGCTCATATTCACGCCTCGCTGGATGCCTTTGTCACACACCTACTAGACGGTGGTCTGACCACTGCAAGCTCATGACCCAGCGCACGGTTTATCAGGGGATCGTTGCGGCCTTGCGATCGGTCCTCCACTTGCTGTTCATGGCCGTAACGGTAGTGCCATGGGCTTTAGTGGTCCTGATCACCTCACCATTTTTGTCCGCTCAACAGGTCTACTGGTTGTGCGTTGGCTGGTTGCACGTCGCTGTCCGAAGTGGCAGCTTGATATTGGGCATTGAGAATCGGGTAACAGGACTTGAGCATTTGCCACAGGCGGCAAACGGGCAAGCCATCTTGTTGGTCAAACACCAGTCAACGTGGGAGACCTTTTGCATGCCGACATTGATGCCGCGTCCGTTGGCCTACGTCTTTAAGCGCGAGCTTTTGTTTGTGCCATTTTTTGGTTGGGCCATGGCCCGCATGGACATGATTCATATTGACCGACGCAAACGCTCGCAGGCTTTTGCCAAAGTGGTTGAGCAGGGCCGACGGCTGTTGGCGCAAGGGACCTGGGTCATCATGTTCCCCGAGGGGACGCGTATTCCCCGTGGTGAGGTAGGCGTTTATAAAACGGGTGGTACGAAGCTCGCGGTTCAAACCGGTGCACCCGTCATTCCCGTTGCAGTGACATCTGCAAAGTGCTGGCCGCGTAAGGCGTTGATAAAATATCCTGGTGTCGTTGACTTCGCGATTGGACCACCGATATCCTCAGTTGGCCGTGAGCCCGGGGAATTGATGCAAGAGGTTGAGACTTGGATCGAGCAGAAGATGCGTGAACTTGACCCAGAGGCTTATGGCGACGCGGGTCGCTGACAAGCGCCGAGGCCGGCGATTATTGGGCAGCCTAGCCGCCCAATTGGGCTTCGATTTTGGCGACTCCGAACCGATTAATCCTGCAGTTGCGCCAACGCCGCGACAACCCCGGTCAGAAGACGAGTTAGCCATGAGCGGGCAAGCTGAGCCCATCAGCCAAGTAATCGGCCTACCCAGTTGGCAACACCCCCTGGCCACCCATCAAATCAAACTACCCACGGCCTATATTGGTTACCAACTTAAACGCGGTAAACGACGGACCATCGGTATGAGTGTCGGCATGGAGGGGCTGGTGGTACAGGCACCCCGCTGGGTAGGCTTGGCAGAAATTGAATCAGTTTTGCGTGAAAAGGGGATTTGGTTGCTGGCCAAATTGTCTGAAATGCAGGCCCGGCAAAACGAGCAGCTGAAACAACGCATCGAGTGGCGCGATGGCGCACAGTTTCCAGTCCTTGATCGCACGGTTCAAGTGGTTTTAAACCCCACCCATGCGACTGCCCCAGCCGGCGGCCAGTTGCAAACCAAAGCGGGCGCCCCCGTCATGTGGACAACCGATGGTGGCTGGGAGCCAGAGACCATGGCACCGGAGGAGCCCCTCGAACTCCATTTGGCGCTGCCGCTCACCGCTGGGGCGACACAAATCAAAGACGCTTCGCAGGCGTGGTTGATGCGGTTCGCCAAACAAGTTTTCCTGTCGCGCCTTGACCGCTACGCGCCAGAACTGGGGGTGCAATACCAAGCCTTGCGCTTGTCGAGTGCCAATACCCGCTGGGGTAGCGCTGATGCGAAAGGTCACATCAGGCTGAATTGGCGACTCATTCATGGACCTCTCTCGTCCCTGGATTACGTCGTGGTCCATGAGCTCTCCCATCTCCGGGAGATGAACCACAGCGCCAAATTTTGGGGGACCGTGGCCAGTGTTCTTCCTGACTATGCGGGTGAGCGCCGCCGCCTGAACGCGTTGCAACTGCCTGTTTGGTGAACTTTTTTGCGTTTGGTCAGGTTCATCCTTTAAGATAGCGATTGCTTTACGTTAACGTTAACGTAAAGCAAAACCGCCACGCGCAAGGAGAAAAAGCCCATGGGTGTCCCAACCTACAGCATCAGTGACTTGGCTAAGGAGTTCGATCTCACGACCCGAGCCATCCGGTTTTATGAGGACATGGGTTTGTTGTCTCCCGAGCGGTCCGGTGCAGGCGACCGTGTGCGGGTCTACAGTGCCAGAGACCGGACCCGCCTCAAACTCACTTTGCGTGCAAAACGCCTCGGCCTTAGTCTGAGCGATGCCAAAGGCATCATCGACATGTATGAGAGCCCTCGCGATACACGGGCACAGCTGCAGCGTTTTCTTGAGGTTTTGGCCGCGAATAAAGCGCAGCTGCTGGATCGGCTAGCGGATCTGCAAGCCAACCTCGAAGAAATCGAAGCGCACGAGAAAGAGGCTCGTGCGTTACTGGCGCAGACTGAGCCGGTCAAAGGGCGAAGCTCTAGAGCCCAGTCGCAACCCCAAACAGCTCACTGACTATGACCGAAGCGAACACGACCTCGCCACTCGCCCGGGTGGAATCAAGTCTGGCTCGGCAGGGCATGATGCAACAACTCGGCGTCTATCTCGTGGCTGTTGAGGCGGGTCGGTGCGAACTCGGCTTACCCTTCAGCGACAAAGTGACGCAGCAACAGGGGAGTTTTCATGGTGGTGCCATGGGCGCTTTGGCAGACATTGCGGGTGGTTACGCGGGGCTCACTGTGGCCCCAACAGACACTGAAGTAACGACCGTGGAATACAAAATTAATTTTTTGACCGCCAAAACGGGCGGTGATCTCCATGCCATTGGGCGTGTACTGAAGGCGGGCAAGCGGCTCATCATCACCCAAGCCGATGTCTTCCACATTGACCCGGATGGGACCCGCACGTTGTGCGCCGTGATGCAGCAAACCCTCGCACCTGTTCATAAACAATACTGAATCCAAACCAACCAGCAAATAGAGACCGACATGAGCAACTTGCCCGGCCTGAACTACCAACTCGGAGACGACATCGATGCCCTGCGGGATGCCGTGCGTGACTTTGCCAGTGCAGAAATCGCACCCCGCGCCGCTGAGATTGACCGCAATGATCAATTCCCTATGGATACATGGCGCAAGATGGGCGACATGGGCTTATTGGGCATCACCGTTCCAGAGGCCTATGGCGGCGCCAACATGGGCTATCTCGCGCACATGATTGCAATGGAGGAGATTTCGCGCGCATCAGCCTCGGTTGGTTTGAGCTATGGCGCGCACAGCAATCTGTGCGTGAACCAAATTAACCGTAACGGCACCGAGGCGCAAAAAGAAAAGTACCTGCCCAAGTTGATTTCGGGCGAGCACATCGGTGCGCTGGCCATGAGTGAGCCCAACGCGGGCTCAGACGTGATCAGCATGAAATTGACCGCGCAGGACAAAGGCGGTTACTTCGTCCTGAACGGCTCGAAAATGTGGATCACCAATGGCCCTGATGCAGATACCTTGGTGGTTTATGCCAAAACAGAACCCGAGTTGGGGGCCCGAGGGGTCACAGCGTTTTTGATCGAAAAAAACATGCCAGGATTCTCTGTGGCACAAAAACTCGATAAGTTAGGTATGCGCGGCAGCCACACCGGCGAGCTGGTATTCAAAGACGTTGAGGTTCCCGAAAGTCATATCCTAGGCGGACTGAACAACGGTGCCAAGGTGCTCATGAGTGGCTTGGACTACGAGCGTGCCGTACTGAGTGGCGGACCGTTGGGCATCATGCAAGCCGTGATGGACAACGTCATTCCCTACATCCACGACCGCAAGCAATTCGGTCAAAGTATCGGTGAATTCCAACTCATCCAGGGCAAGGTCGCTGACATGTACACGGTGCTGCAAGCCGCACGCGCGTTTGCCTACACCGTCGCCAAAAACTTGGACCAATTGGGCGAGCAACACGTGCGCCAAGTGCGCAAAGATTGCGCGTCGGTGATTCTGTGGACGGCGGAAAAAGCCACTTGGATGGCGGGCGAAGGGGTACAAATTTTCGGCGGTAATGGCTACATCAATGACTATCCCTTGGGTCGACTGTGGCGAGATGCCAAGCTTTACGAAATCGGTGCTGGTACGAGTGAAATTCGTCGCATGCTGATTGGTCGAGAACTATTTTCCGAAACGCTTTAACTCGCAAATCGCTCTTACAAGCCCATCCTGTATGCCGAAAAACTTAAAAGACCTTTTTGATCACAACCGCCAATGGGCTGCTGACATGCAACGCAGCCAACCAGGCTTTTTTACGCGACTCAAGGAACAGCAAAAGCCCAAATACATGTGGATTGGCTGCTCCGATAGCCGCGTGCCCGCCAACCAAATCACGGGCCTTGAGCCTGGTGAGGTATTTGTGCACCGCAATGTGGCTAACGTGGTTGTGCCCTCCGACTTGAATGCGCTCTCAACCCTGCAATTTGCGGTTGAACGCCTCAAGGTCTCTCACGTCATGGTGGTGGGGCACTACGGTTGCTCGGGCGTACAGGCCGCTTTGGAGGGCGCCCGCATTGGTTTAGCCGATAACTGGTTACGACATATTCAAGATGTGCGCGACCGTCACGCCAACATTTTGGATCAGATCGATCCGCAAGTCCGCGCGAACGCTTTGTGCGAGCTCAATGTGATTGAGCAGGTGCGTAACGTGTGTCAATCAACCGTTCTGCAGGATGCGTGGCTGCGTGAGCAAGAGGTCACGGTACACGGTTGGGTATATGGGCTGCACGATGGCCTGTTACAAGACCTGCACCTCACGGCTGACAGTAATGCCAGCCTTGACGCCATGTACGCCCAAGCCGTTGCCAAAGTCGGCCACAGTACCCCGCGGCACTGAAGGTTTATCGGCATGTCTAACGATACCAAGTCCGCGTTTCCGCAAACCCTCAACGCCCGACTGCCTTATGACATGGCGCAGGCGCTGCTTGAGGGCTTTGATCGCCACTATCGCTTGTTCCGCGCCGAGTCCGCGCGGGCCAAGCACCGCTTTGAAACGCAGGACTGGGTCGGGCAACAGCGCGCGCAGCGAGAGCGGATCGAGTTCTACGATCTGCGGGTGCGGGAGGCCGTTACGAGGCTGGAGCGGGAGTTCAAGGCGAGTCAGCAGACCCATGAGACTTGGCAGCAGGTGAAGCTGCACTTCATTGGATTATTGGTCGACCATCACCAACCGGAGCTCGCCGAAACCTTCTTCAACTCGGTGACCACCAAAATCTTGCACCGCAGTTATTTTCACAACGATTTTATTTTTGTACGACCCGCGGTCAGCACCGAGTACATTGAAAACGAAAACCCTGGTAAGCCCACCTACCGGGTGTACTACCCCAATCATCAGACCATGCGGGACCACGTGAAGCGTGTCGTGGTCGATTTCAATTTGCAATGCGCCTTTGATGATTTAGAGCGAGACATTGACCGCTTACAAGCCGCGATGCTGGCGCGGTTTGACCACTCGCGATTACGTCCTAATTTTCAATTTCAAGTGCTGTCGAGCTTGTTCTTTCGGAACAAGGGCGCCTACATCGTCGGCCGTATCATGAATGGGTTTCAAGAGGTTCCCTTTGCCCTTGCTGTCCTACACAACGAAGCAGGGCGGCTGTATCTGGATGCGGCGCTGTTCACGGAAGACGAAATACTGATTCTCTTCAGCTTTGCCCGCGCCTACTTCATGGTCGACATGGAGGTGCCGTCTGCCTACGTGCAGTTTTTGCGTCAAATGATGCCTCGCAAGCCCCGTACAGAGTTGTACAACGCGTTGGGATTGGCGAAACAGGGTAAGACGCTGTTCTACAGAGACTTATTGGCACATCAACGCCAAAGCACCGATCGTTTTCGGATCGCGCCCGGCATCAAGGGCATGGTTATGTTGGTGTTTGATCAGCCCAGTTTTCCGTTTGTTTTTAAAGTCATCAAGGACTACTACCCGCCGCAAAAAGACACGACGCGCGAACAGATTAAAGGCAAATATCTGTTGGTGAAACAGCACGATCGTGTGGGCCGCATGGCGGACACATTGGAGTATTCCGATGTCGCTTTCCCCTTATCGCGGTTTGAGCCAGAGCTGATTGAAGAGATTAAAAAATTTGCCCCCAGTCAGCTCGAAATAGCGGACTCGGGCAGTAACGGTGAACCTGAGGTCATCATCAAGCACTGCTACATCGAGCGCCGCATGATCCCCTTGAACATCTACTTGCAAGAGGCCTTCGATGTCCTGCAGGTCAACCGGGATGACCCGCGTGCGCGTGCACAGCTCAATCAAGCCGTCGTGGAGTACGGTAACGCCATCAAAGATTTGGTCGCAGCCAATATTTTTCCGGGTGACATGCTCTGGAAGAACTTCGGGATCACTCGACATGGCAAGGTCGTTTTCTATGATTACGACGAAATTGAGTACATCACAGATTGCAACTTCCGGCGGGTACCCGAACCTCGCAATGAGGAAGAGGAGATGTCGGGTGAAGTCTGGTACACCGTCGGTCCAAAAGATGTCTTTCCCGAAACCTTTGGTCCCTTTCTGCTCGGTAACCCCATGGTTCGTCAAGAGTTCTTGCGGCACCACCAAGACCTGCTCGACGCCTCATTTTGGCAAGAACACCAATCCCGTATACGCGCCGGACACGTCCATGACGTGTTCCCCTATGAAGCCAGCAGTCGCTTGGTCGACCACGCCGCTGCACTCTAAATGGAGTAACCATGTCTCAAGATCCCGTTGTCATTGTCAGCGCCGCACGCACGCCCATGGGGGCGTTTCAAGGCGATTTCGCCAGTTTGGCGGCGCATGATTTAGGAGGCGTTGCGATTGCCGCCGCAGTCGCGCGTGCCGGTATCGCGCCGGAATTGGTTGAGGAGGTCTTGTTTGGCAACTGTCTCATGGCCGGCCAGGGTCAAGCCCCTGCCAGACAGGCCTTATTGAAAGGCGGCCTGCCCTTGTCAACAGGGGCTGTGACGTTATCCAAGATGTGCGGCTCCGGTATGAAGGCAACCATGTTGGCGCATGACTTACTGATGGCGGGCAGCGCCAAAGTCATGGTCGCGGGGGGTATGGAGAGCATGACAAACGCGCCCTACCTGCTGCAGAAAGGGCGGAGTGGTTACCGCATGGGCCATGACAAAATTTATGACCATATGATGTTGGACGGCTTGGAGGATGCCTACGAGCCTGGGCGTTCGATGGGCACTTTTGGTGAAGATTGTGCCGCCAAGTATCAGTTCACCCGCGAACAACAAGACGCGTTCGCCATTGCGTCTGTCCAGCGGGCACAAGCCGCCTCTACAGACGGTAGCTTTGCCGCCGAGATTGCCCCTGTGACCGTCAAGACCCGGTCGGGTGAGCGTGTGGTCTGCGTTGATGAGGGCCCCGGCAAAATCAACACTGACAAGATTCCAGCGCTGCGAACTGCCTTCAAGAAAGACGGCGGCACCATCACGGCCGCCAGTAGCTCATCGATTAATGATGGTGCCGCCGCGTTGGTTTTGATGCGGGAGAGTCAAGCGGCAGCGCACAAATGCAAGCCATTGGCTCGTATCGTCGGACACACCACCCACGCACAAGCGCCTAACTGGTTCACGACTGCACCGGTATTTGCGATACAAAAATTGTTTGCGGCGACAGGTTGGACGGCTGACGCGGTTGACTTATATGAGATCAACGAGGCCTTCGCTGTCGTTCCGATGGCCGCCATGGTCGAATTGTCGCTACCCCATGAGAAAGTCAACGTGTTGGGCGGTGCCTGCGCATTGGGGCATCCGATAGGTGCCAGCGGGGCACGTATTTTGGTAACCCTGCTTAACGCGCTAAGCCTGAAGGGCGGTAAACGCGGGGTGGCGTCACTCTGTATTGGTGGTGGAGAAGCTACGGCAATGGCCGTTGAACTGATTTAGGACGGCGCGTATGTTGCTGAATGCTGATCAACGCATGGTGCAGGAGGCGGTCCGCGCTTTCGC
>JBMTSM010000021.1:0-15550 GCA_049448275.1 Burkholderiaceae bacterium | reverse complement strand
GCGGTCAGTGGTTTGACCGCGACCGGTGCAACTGTGCTGAGTGGCCTCGATGAGTTGCCTTTGGCCATCAATGTCTGGCGGTGTTTTCTGCAGCTCTTTGGTGGCTTGGGGATCATGCTGTTGGTTGTGGCCATCTTGCCGCTGTTGGGCCTTGGTGGCGTGCAGCTCTACAAGGCTGAGACGCCAGGCCCCATGAAAGACGCCAAGCTCACGCCCCGCATCGCCGAGACCGCGCGTGGCTTATGGGGGGTTTACTTCGTCTTGTCGACCTCATGCTTTTTAGCGTACCGGTGGGCGGGTATGTCGTGGTCCGACGCTTTTATGCACATGAGCACCACCGTGAGTTTGGGGGGGCTGTCATCGCACGATGCCAGCTTGGGCTATTGGGATTCGCCACGCATTGAAGCGGTGGCCATGGTGTTCATGCTTTTGGCGGGTGTGAGCTTTGCGCGCTATTTCATTGTGTGGCGCACGCGGTCGTTCTCTTCTTTGTGGAAAGACGTAGAGGTGCGTGCCTATTTTGGCGTCTTGGCCGTCAGCATTGCCCTGGTTAGCGGCCTCCTAGCGGCCGACGAGGTTGTGGACTCCTTCCCCGAGGCCTTGCGGGTATCGGCTTTCCAAGTTATTTCTCTGGCGACGACCACGGGCTACTCGTCGGTCAATTACGCGCTGTGGCCGGCATTTGCACCTGTCCTGCTCATCATGCTGGGGTGCTTTGTCTCGTGTGCGGGTTCGACCGGCGGGGGTATCAAAATGGTCCGCATGATCATGCTGGTGAAGCAAGCACGGCGAGAGTTGGTGCGCACCATACACCCGCGCGTCGTCAACCCCGTGCACCTCGCGGGGCAAGGTATCCCCAATGGCGTGTTGATGTCGGTGATGGCCTTCATGTTGATCTACGGCGCGACAATTCTGGGCCTGACCATGCTCATGCTTTTATCTGGAATGGATATCGTCACTGCCTTCTCCGCCATCGTGGCTTGTGTCAATAACATTGGTCCCGGTCTGGGCGCTGTCGGCCCCGCTGGTAACTATGGCGGACTCACCGATTTCCAAACCTGGATCTGCACCTTCGGTATGCTGTTGGGACGCTTGGAGTTGTTGTCCGTGCTGGTATTGCTTACCTCACAGTTTTGGCGGAAATAAGTAGCCGTTGTTGTTGATTTTTATAGGAGCGAATGATGCCCATTACCACTGGTTACAAAACACTGGTTGAGCGCGCGATGGCCGAGGTTGTGACCTACAGCGTCAGCGATATCAAGGCGCGCTTGGGTCAGGATGAACGGTTGGTTTTAGTCGATATCCGTGACATAAGGGAGCTGAATGCCGAAGGAACGGCGGTGGGAGCCCTGCACGCGCCACGCGGCATGCTGGAGTTTTGGGTCGACCCCGAGTCGCCTTATTACAAACCTGTCTTCTCGGACGAAAGCAAAGAGTATGTCCTTTACTGCGGTGCGGGGTGGCGCAGTGCATTGGCGACCAAGACCTTGCAAGAGATGGGCATGCGCAACGTCGCGCACATCGACGGTGGTTTCAAGGCCTGGGTGGCCGAGGGTGCGCCAGTGATCTCCATGGCTGAGCTCAAGGCTCAGCGCGATGCCGCCAAAGGCTGAGCAGGGTGGGGGACTCGAAGCAGGCGCCCCCTTGCCCTTGTGGGCGACTGGCGACGGGCGCCAGATCTCAGGTCTTGTCATTTGATGTCTGCTGTGCGCCCTACGTTCGTGATCGTCAGCTGGCGCCCGATCCCGAATCGCTGATGCGGTCGCGCTACACGGCGTTCACCCAAGCCAATGAGGCCTACCTTCGGGCGACTTGGTTGCCTGAAAGAACCCCCAAGACGATCCATTTAGACGCCAGCGATAAGTGGTTGGGATTGACGGTCAAGTCAACGGCCATGCTGTCTTCCGGAGAGGGCACGGTTCATTTTGTGGCCCGCGTAAGAACAGCTGGGCGTGCGCACCGCATCGAAGAAAACAGTCGATTCGTCTTGCGTGACGGGCAATGGCTGTACGTCGGCGCTGCGAGCGCTGCCTAACCCAGCCAGTTGGCTTCCAGCGTTGCTTTGAAAGCCTTGATACAAGACGCACTGTCCACGCCAGTGTAAATCGTGTGGCGTGCCCGTCCCTCGGTCAATTGCACGGTACGTCCCTCCTCAGGGCCGGTCGTGATCACGCCCAGTCGGGTGTCAAGTGTTTGAAACAATGCCGGGTCTGTGAGGGCTATGAAGGCCAGCACATCGTGGCCGAAGCAGCCATGGATCTTGCCGACGGTGTCGGGGTGACGCTGGCTGTAATAGCGGGCGTAAAACTGCACGGCATGGTTAAGTGTTTGCATTGCGCCATGGGGCTGGCGTTGCGCCAGGCGTTCAAAAAGCTGTGCAGGCATGATGACTTGGTGCGTGACGTCTAAGCTCACCACATCCACCTGCCAGGGGGCCTCAAACACCAGCTGGGCCGCGTGGGGGTCATTCCATATATTCGCTTCGGCCGTCGCCGTGACGTTACCTGGTACCGATACGGCGCCACCCATGATCACGACACGTTTGACCAGCGCCGCCCATGTGGTGTCGCGCGCCAGGGCGGTTGCCAAATTGGTAAGCGGACCAACTGCAACGAGCGTGATGGCGTGCGGGTTGGCACGCACTTGCGCGATCAAAAAGTCTGCGGCGTCTGTTTCGACGGCGCAGCCAATGACCGCATCCCGCCGTGGTAAATCGCCCAAGCCATCCGACCCGTGAATGTGCGCGGGTGGTGCCTCAGGCGTTTTACGCAATGGTCGTGCGGCACCGGCAGCCACAGGTATTGCATCGCAGTGGGTTAGCCCACAAAGGTAAAGCGCATTGGCGGTTGCCTGAGTCACGGTCACGTTGCCGAAGACGGTTGTGATGCCCACCACCTCAATGGATGGATGCGCCAGCGCATAGTAAAGCGCCATGGCGTCATCTACACCGGGGTCTGTATCGAAAATGACCTTCATACCTGAGTCGTCAGAAATGCCTGTACATCCGCAAGGCGTGGGGTGCTACTTTGCGCGCCCAGTGCGGTGCACGCGAGGGCCCCAACGGCGTTGGCGAATTGCGCGGCAGCAGTTGACGTGGCGCCCTCATTGAGTGCGGCCACGAAGGACCCCGCAAAGGCGTCGCCAGCGCCGGTGGTGTCGACCACTTCTACTGAAAAAGTGGGGCAGTGCTGCAGACCAAGCTTACGGTCGTGAACCAGGCAGCCTGTCGCGCCGAGCGTCACCACCACCAGTGGCGTCGAGAGCGCCTGGACCTGCGCTTCAACGTCTTTGGCAGCGATACCCAAAGTTTGGGCGATTGTTTCGAGTTCGAGCGCGTTGACAATCAAAACATCGATACATTCAAGCAACGCAGGCGGCAGGTGACTGGCTGGGGCGGCATTGAAAGCAACCTTGACCTCGGCCTCTCGCGCTATTTGCGCGACCGCGACATTCGTTGCCATCGGAATCTCAGCCTGCAACAACAGGTATCGGCAGCGCCCACTCGCTAGCAGCGGTCGCAGGGCTGCAGTAGCCCGTTCGGGTGTCAGGCTGTGGTTCGCCCCTGGTGCCACGGTAATCGCATTCTCTCCCGCGTCGCTGACGCAGATGAACGCAGCGCCTGTCGGGGTCGAGGGGCATTCGATGCTGTGATCCATAACGCCTGCAGCCTGCAGCGCACCATGCAGGGTTTGCGCAAACGCATCATCGCCTAGGGCGCCAATAAAGCAGGTTTCGGCGCCGCCTGCTTTGGCGCAGGCCACTGCTTGGTTGGCGCCTTTACCACCGGGGAACATGGCCAGATCGCGTCCCATAACCGTCTCACCGGGTCTTGGAATGGTGGGGGCCTGCGTGACAAAATCTAAGTTGGCCGAGCCAATCACAACAATCATGCGGTTCTCTTTTTTGAGGTTGAATCCGGTGCGCGCGTGGCTTGATTGTCACTCAGGTTGTGCGTTGCCCGATAGGCTTGCGGGCTCACGCCCGCCCAAGACTTGAAAGCCCTTGAGAAGCTCTTCTCATTGCGAAAGCCACTCAGTTCAGCGATTCGCTTAATGGGTGCGTCGCTTGCCAGGAGGCGTTGAGTCGCGCGGTTCATACCCGCAGCGTGCTTGAGGTGTTGCCATGACTCACCCTCTTCTTTGAGTTGTCGAAACAAACTACGGGGTGACACGCCGAGGTGTGCCGCCACGTCGACTGCGCTGGTCTGTGTTCGGGTGTCTTGCGACAAAAACTGCCTGACTTGCTGCACCATCCGGCGGTCTCTGCGGTAATGACGGACGGTTAACGGTAGCGCACGTTGCAGCATGCTTCGTAACGCACTGGCATCGCGTCGGATGGGCAGACTGAGGTAGCTTGCATCGAAGAACAGGGCCGTTTTGGGTGCATCAAAGCTAACCGGGCACGGAAACAAAACCGTGTAGGCGCTCGCATGTTCCGGGCGTGGAAAGTCAAAATGAACCGCCTGTAGCGCAATACGCGAATCAATCAGCCATGAGGACAAGCCCAACAGATTGCGTAGCAAGGTAACGGCACAAAACTCACGTATTTTGGGGTGCACCGCTTTGGCTTCCACAGTAATGACCGCTGTGTCAGTTGACACATCAGCGGGTGACGCCGAGAGCGCGAGGACGACGGCATTTGTCAGCAAACGATGGTGCTGACACCACCGACGTATGGCTGTGGCGAGGTTGGGGGCTGTAATTGCAGCGCGTGCCAACAGGCCATAGCTGCCCCACGGCAACCGCCGCTCGAACCAACCCAAGGCTTCGTCATCGAGCGCTCGCATGGCTAATTCGCTGAATGTCTCAAATTGACCGGCGGTCACCATACCCTCAACAGTTTGCAATTCGATTGGCGTAATTTGTGCTGCGTAGAGGAGGTGATTTGGCTCAATGCCGCCATCGCGTAAGGCGTTGACGATGTGCTTCACGAAGGCGATAGGTGTGGCACGGATCGCTCTAGCCGGCCCTTTTGGTTGAGTCCGTGGGTGGGTCTTGTCCATCGGTTCATTTTGAATGAAATTTGGCACAAATTGCAACCTGATTGGCTTCTCACGGTAAGTCAGACCGTCTATCCTCCTGATTCTTGATCGAAAGGTTTGAACCATGCCCGCCCTACAAACCCAACTCAATGTTCGCTCGGATGACTTTCGCGCTAACGCCGCGGCGATGCAGCGCCTTGTCGATGACCTTCGCACGCACCTGACCGCTGTGGCTCAGGGCGGGGGCGAGGCGGCGCGGGCGAAGCACACCGCGCGCGGTAAATTGTTACCTCGCGATCGGGTTCAGTGCTTGCTCGACCCCGGCTCACCATTTTTGGAGTTGTCACCATTAGCCGCTCACGGCATGTACGGCGACGCGGCGCCCAGCGCCGGATTAATTGCGGGGATTGGCCGTATCAATGGCGTCGCTTGCATGGTGGTGTGCAATGACGCGACCGTCAAAGGGGGGACTTATTTCCCAATGACCGTCAAAAAGCACTTGCGGGCACAAGAAATTGCACAACAAAACCACCTGCCTTGCGTTTATTTGGTCGACTCCGGCGGCGCCAATTTGCCGCAACAAGACGAGGTATTCCCGGATCGTGACCACTTCGGACGCATCTTCTACAACCAGGCTAACATGAGCGCGATGGGGCTGGGGCAAGTCGCCGTGGTCATGGGCAGTTGCACGGCGGGTGGCGCTTACGTGCCCGCCATGAGTGACGAAACCATCATTGTCAAAAATCAAGGCACGATCTTTTTGGGCGGGCCTCCGCTCGTCAAGGCGGCTACAGGCGAGGTAGTTAGCAGCGAGGACCTGGGTGGCGGTGATGTGCACACCCGGCTGTCAGGCGTTGCCGACCATCTGGCGCAAGACGATGCCCATGCGCTCGCGCTGGCTCGGCGTGCGGTTGCCAATTTAAACCTCAAGCCGATCCAGTCCCTGGCCGACGCTGTCGATCCCCCCGCTTACCCAGCGACTGACCTCTACGGGGTCATCCCCACCGACACGCGTAAGCCGTTTGATGTGCGGGAGATCATTGCACGCATTGTTGACGGCAGTGTTTTCGATGAGTTCAAGGCCCGGTTTGGCAGCACGCTGGTGTGTGGCTTTGCGCAAATCGAAGGCTTCCCCGTCGGTATCGTTGCCAACAATGGCATCTTGTTTTCTGAGTCTGCGCAAAAGGGTGCGCACTTTATCGAGCTGTGTTGCCAACGAAAAATCCCATTGGTCTTCCTGCAGAACATCACGGGTTTCATGGTGGGACGTAAAGTCGAAAACGAGGGTATCGCTCGGCACGGCGCCAAGATGGTCACGGCGGTTGCCTGCGCGCAAGTACCCAAATTGACCGTCATCATCGGCGGCAGCTTTGGCGCCGGTAACTACGGCATGTGTGGCCGTGCATTCAGTCCACGCTTTCTATGGATGTGGCCCAATGCGCGTATCAGCGTGATGGGTGGCGAGCAGGCGGCGAGTGTATTGGCCACTGTAAAGCGCGATGGTATGGCGGCAAAAGGGGTAGATTGGTCGGTTGATGAAGAGGCGGCATTCAAAGAGCCGATTCGCGCGCAATACGAAACTCAGGGGCATCCCTATTACGCCACAGCGCGACTGTGGGACGACGGCGTCATCGATCCAGCGGATACGCGGCGCGTATTGGCACTGGGATTGGCGACAGCGTTGAATGCGCCGATACCGGAGACACGCTTCGGTGTGTTCCGGATGTAAGGGAGAGATCAAGGTGCAACCGTACAAAGAAATTGAAGTCAGTCCCCACGCGTCGCATGCGGGTGTTTGGCAGGTTTATCTCAAGCGTGAGGCAGTGCGTAACGCATTTAACGATGCGCTGATCGCCGAACTGACGCAGGCTTTTAAAGCGATCGCCGCAGATGACGCCGCCCGCGCGGTGGTGCTGGGTGGTCACGGCAAGGCTTTTTGTGCCGGGGCTGATTTGGGGTGGATGCGCCAAATGGCCGACTACACCTGGGAAGAAAACCGCAGCGACGCCCAAGCGCTAGCGGACATGTTGTGGGCTATTTACAGCTGCCCCGTGCCCGTTATCGCTCGGATACAAGGGGACTGTTACGCGGGCGGCGTGGGGCTGGCCGCCGCATGCGATATCCGGGTTGCGGTTGAAGGCGCACATTTTTGCCTCAGTGAGGTCAAGCTTGGCCTGATCCCCGCTACGATCTCGCCGTACGTGATCCGTGCGATGACGCCCAACACCGCCATGCGCTACTTCATAACGGCGGAGCGCTTTAATGCCAGTGCGGCTCAGGCGATGGGTCTCGTGCAAACGGTGTGTGCCACCGATGAATTAGACGCCCACATTGCGCACTACCTCAGCGCCATTTTGGGTAACGCACCGCAAGCGGTACGCGCGTGTAAAGCACTCGTTCATGAGGTGGGTGGGCAACCTCTCACGGCGGATCTTCGGGCTCACACTGCGCGCCAAATCGCCGATATCCGCTCCAGTGAAGAGGGCAAGATCGGGGTGCAGGCCTTCTTGAGCAAAGCCACGCCACCCTGGCAAACCACCCGCACCTGATACAACGTAAAAGAGCCCGGTATGTTTAAAAAGATACTCATTGCCAATCGCGGCGAAATCGCCTGTCGTGTCGCAGAGACCGCCCGTCGCATGGGCATCCAAACAGTCGCTGTTTACTCAGATGCCGATGCACAAGCCCCACATGTACGCGCTTGCGATGAGGCCGTACACATTGGCCCCGCCGACCCTAAAGACAGTTACCTGCAATGGCAGCGTATCTTGGTTGCAGCGGAGCAGACGGGTGCACAAGCCATTCATCCCGGGTACGGTTTTTTAAGCGAAAACGCTGCATTTGCGAAAGCTTGTGAGGCGGTTGGCGTGACGTTCATCGGCCCGTCGCCTACCGCCATTGAGGCCATGGGCCTCAAGGCCCAAAGCAAACGACTGATGGCCGCTGCTGGTGTTCCCTTAGTGCCTGGCTATCATGGTGACAACCAAGCCCCCGATTATTTGAAATCGCAAGCTGATGGGATTGGTTATCCCGTGCTCGTCAAAGCCAGCGCGGGTGGTGGTGGCAAGGGCATGCGCATCGTGTCAAGCAGCGATGCATTTTTGGATGCGCTGCAGGCCTGCAAGCGCGAAGCCCTGAACAGCTTTGCGAATGACGACGTCTTGATCGAAAAATATGTACAGCGCCCACGCCACATTGAGATTCAGGTCTTTGGGGACACCCAAGGCAATTTGGTGCATTTGTTTGAGCGGGACTGCTCGGTTCAACGGCGCCACCAAAAAGTACTCGAAGAATCACCGGCCCCCGGTTTGACCTCTGAGATGCGTGAGGCTATGGGCCAGGCCGCCTTGGCTGCGGCACGGGCTGTGCACTATGTGGGTGCTGGCACGGTGGAATTCATCGTCGAGCAGCGTGCCAATGGCGAAATGGACTTTTTCTTCATGGAGATGAACACCCGGTTACAAGTCGAACACCCCGTGACAGAGGCGATTACGGGTATCGATTTGGTGGAGTGGCAATTGCGCGTTGCCAATGGCGAGTCACTGCCATGTGCGCAATCGGATATCCGTATGCACGGCCACGCCATCGAAGCACGTATTTGTGCTGAAAACCCGCAACAACAATTTTTGCCCGCAACGGGTACGGTGACGCGGTTGGCGTTGCCTGCTTGCGCCCAGTTCACGGTCGCGCCGATTCGTTGGGACAGCGGCGTCACGCAGGGCGACCGTATATCGCCACATTACGACTCCATGATCGCCAAGCTCATCGTGCACGGCGAGACGCGTACGCAGGCCTTAGCCTTGATGGACCAGGCGTTGAGCGAAACTCACATCGTTGGGTTGCACCATAACGTGGATTTTTTGAGGGCTTTGGTCAACGGACCTTCATTTAAAACGGCAGACTTGGATACCAGCCTGATTGAGCGCGACGCTGCGCACCTGTTTGTAGCCAATCGTTTGCCAGCGCATTGGTGGGTTGCCGGGGCATTGGTTGCATTGATCGCGTCCGAGCAAAGCGTAGCGAAGGGGCATCCTTGGTTGGCTGCTGATGGTTGGCAGCCCATGGGGGTAGCGACCCGGCATTTGCACGTGACTGCACCCACGGATCTGCAGGTGGCATTCTGGGTGCCAAATGAACCCGGTCGTCTGCGTTTCCAGTTAGACGCACGCCACGAGGTTTCATGGGTGCCCTTGGCGCAAGATTCGTGGCGTGTAACCGTTGATGGTGTGCAGCAAACCCTCAGGTTGGTGCCGGGTCGGTCGGGTGTCACCGTGTTCATGCGCGAGGGCAGTGTGGACGTGACCATACAAGACCCCTTAAACGGTGCATTCGGCGTTGACGCGGTGGCCGGCGGCTTGACGGCGCCCATGCCCGGTAAAGTGGTGGCCTTGCGGGTTGCCGTGGGTGACCGGGTTGCCGCCGGCGACGTACTGGCTGTGATGGAGGCGATGAAAATGGAGCACACCATCTTGGCGCCCGGCGCAGGGGTCGTGACGGATGTCTTTTTCCAACCGGGAGAGCAGGTCGCGGAGGGCGACGCGCTGTTACAACTGGAGTCCGAATCATGACCTTTCCCCAGACAGTCCACATCACAGATGTGGGGCCGCGCGATGGTCTTCAAAACGAGTCGACGCCCATCGCCGCCGCCGATAAATTGGCGCTCATTGATCACTTGCTTCAAGCCGGTGTCCAGCATTTTGAAGCGACCAGTTTTGTCAGCCCCAAATGGGTTCCTCAAATGGCCGATGCAGCTGAGGTGATGCATGGGCTGCAGAGCCCCCAGCGGCAGGCGGCTTTGCGCGATGCCTGTGTCAGCGTATTAACACCGAACATGAGGGGCTTGGAGGGCGCACTGGCGCATGGCGCGCAAGAGGTGGTGGTATTCGGCGCTGCCAGTGAGGCATTCAGTCAGCGCAATATCAATTGCGACATTGCCACGTCTATCGAGCGGTTTGCCCCCGTGGTTGAGGCGGCTCATGCTGCGGGCGTCGCCACCCGCGGTGCCATATCGTGCGCGGTGGGTTGTCCTTACGAGGGTGATATCGCGCCGTCTCAAGTGGGTCATGTGGCGGCCCTGATGCGTGATATCGGTGTGCAACGCATCGCCGTTGCGGACACCATTGGCGTTGGGACACCCCGCGCCGTGCAGGCTGCCATGGCTTCTGCACTGAAGCATTACGATCTATCGTCGGTCGCGGGCCACTTCCATGACACCTACGGTCAGGCGCTGGCCAACACACTGGCTTGTCTTGAGATGGGAATCGCTCGATTCGAAACGTCCATCGCTGGTCTTGGGGGCTGCCCCTACGCCAAAGGGGCGACCGGCAACGTGGCCACCGAGGATGTGGTCTATATGCTTCATGGCATGGGTATCGAGACAGGCCTCGACTTAGACCGCTTGGTCGAGGCCGCTTGGTTTATCAGTGGTCGTCTCAATCGTCAGCCCAACAGCCGTGTCAGCGTGGCACGCCGTCGCCGCTGAGTCGTCGCAAATACGGAATCGTTCATGACCACAACACCGCAATGGCAGCAGCTTGAAAAACGCCTCGACGAGGTAGAGACTAAATTGGCGTTTAGCGAGGATGCGCTTGACCAGCTTAACGAGGTGGTCATTCAGCAGCAGCGGTTGATTGACGGTCTGGTCGCACAACTGGCCGAGCTCAAGCAACGGGTACCGGAAGGGCGAGATGACGCGCCCTTTAGAAGCTTGCGTGACGAGTTACCGCCGCACTATTGAGCGACTGCCGCATTTAATGTGCGTGCAGCCGCCGCTGCAATGTCTAGGCTGCGCCGGCGTAATTCAGCATCGTAGACATCGCTGACCAGCACCAATTCATTGGCTTGCGTCAGCGCTGCCAGTTGTTGCAAGCCAGTGCGCACGGTGTCGGGGCCTCCAATCACAGCCGCTGCCAAGAAATCTGCGATCGCGGCTTGCGCACCGCTGTCGAGGCTTGACAAGAAGTTCTCCACGGGTGGTGGCAGTTGGCCTCGTCGCCCGGTCAAGATACCCAGCACGCGTTGGTGCGTGCTACTGGCCAAGTAGGTGGCTTCTTCGTCTGACGGTGCAGCGACCAGTGGTACACCGATCGCCACGTAGGGCGCTGCGAGTTGCTGGCTGGGGCGGAATGTTTGACGGTAAATTTGAATGGCCTGCATCAGCATGCGCGGCGCAAAGTGAGAGGCGAAAGCAAATGGCAACCCCAGTTGTGCGGCGAGTTGTGCCGAGTACAAACTGGACCCCAACAGCCAGATGGGTACCCGTGTGCCGGCGCCTGGCATTGCGATGATGGGTTGTCCGGGCTGCGGCTCCCCAAGCAAATGCTGCAGCTCCTGCACATCGTTGGGGAAGTCCTCCTCAGTTTCAACCCGGTCTCGGCGCAGGGCGCGCATGGTGATGCGGTCGGTCCCCGGAGCGCGTCCCAACCCCAAATCGATGCGTCCCGGGTACAACTCAGCCAGTGTGCCAAAGGCCTCTGCGACGACCAGTGGTGCGTGATTGGGCAGCATGATCCCACCGGAACCGACCCGGATGCGCGAGGTCCCGCCTGCGATATGGCCCACCATTACCGCAGTTGCCGAGCTCGCGATGCCGGCCATATTGTGATGCTCTGCA
The DNA here is from genome assembly GCA_049448275.1 of Burkholderiaceae bacterium. Classification (GTDB taxonomy): domain Bacteria; phylum Pseudomonadota; class Gammaproteobacteria; order Burkholderiales; family Burkholderiaceae_C; genus RS62. Next base: position 3,956 of record JBMTSM010000021.1, on the reverse strand, counting down.
AGCCAGTAACGCGTAAAGCCCAAACGCTCGGCATGTTGGGCGGTGACCAGCGCTGTGTCTAGCGCGTGACGTACCGAATGCCCTTCTCGCACTGCGACCAAGTCGAGCATGGACAACGTAAACGGCGGGTGCGTTGTGAGCGCTGAAGGAGTGGGTGCGTTCATGTTTAAAACCTATTTTCCGCTATGCTTCTGGCATGGATTTTCATATCTGGCTTACGTATTTTGTCGCAGCTTGGGTGGTTGCGCTGTCGCCAGGGTCGGGCGCGGTGTTGCGCATGCCCCATGGCTTGGCATCTCAACTAGAAAGCCTGCTCAATACCGCAAAGGTCCGTGTGGTGCAGAATCGAACTTTTGGCGGCGCCCTGATTTTCATGGGTAGCAGCCTTACGGTCATCAGACGCGCCACCGCATAACGCCATCCCCATCATGTCCGAACTCGCTCCCCTGCCTGACTCCGAATCGGTACGTCGCGTGCAGCAGTTTTTGATCCAGTCGGGGCATCCAAACCCGCCGGTTGCGCTAGCAGAAGCGGCGCGTACCGCGCAGCAGGCGGCGGACGCGCTGGGCGTCGAATTGGGTCAAATCGCTAAAAGCATTGTTTTTAAGTTGAAGCCTGTGGACCGTGCGGTGCTCGTGATTGCGGCGGGAGACCAGCGTGTTGATGAGAAAAAAGTTGCGGCACTGATTTGCGAGACTGGGCAAAAACTCGGCCGTGCGGATGCTGGCTTTGTGCGTGAGGCGACCGGTTTTGCGATTGGTGGCGTTTCCCCGGTGGGTGCCACACGACGACCCCTGATCTTGCTTGATGAAACCTTGCAACGGTTCGACGCAGTGTGGGCGGCTGCGGGTCACCCGCACACGGTTTTTCAAGCCACGCCCGCGCAGTTACAGGCGCTGACCCACGCGCCGATTACCAATGTGGTGGTTGACCACTCGCCCACGCCTGAAGTGTTCGACGATTCCTTGGATGCACGGTGGGCCCGGGCATCTAAATTGCAACCCCACGGCGTACCGTCGCCCTGCGTTGGCGTGTGCACCATGGCGACGCCGACACGTGGGTCGCAACTGCCATCCATGTGTGCTGGTTGCTGGCGTACCCTGCCTGAGATCGCCAAATGGGGTCAATTCTCTGACGATGAAAAGCGGCAGCTTTGGGCTGAGTTGCGTCGGCGTGAAGCGGCACAATTCTCAGCCTAGCGCCAGATACTGAAAAGGGGTGATCCATGCGACAGTTAACGTTTTATTTCGATCCCATATCCCCCTATGCGTACCTCGCTTTTCACGCCTTGCCACAGGCGCTGCAGGGTCACTCGATCGCGGTGAAATACAAGCCGATTCTGTTTGCGGCGCTGCTACAAGCCAATGGTCAGAAAGGGCCGGCCGAGATCCCCGGTAAGCGGGAGTGGACCTACCGACAGGTGCTCTGGTCCGCGCAGCAACTCGGCATTCCGATGGCGCTGCCCAAAGCGCACCCTTTTAATCCGTTGGCCCTCCTCCGTGCGTTGTTAGCGGGTGCGGATGCATCGGGATGTGTCAATCGGTACCTGACAGGCTTGGCCTTTGACCACGTCTGGCGAGAGGGCGCAGACGCGGCTGACCCGGCGCGCATCAAGGATTTTTCTGCACAGGTTGCGGCGCACTGTGAGGCATCAGGCCGAGCGCTTGTCGAGGCAGACGATGTCAAAACCCAGTTAAGACGCAACACAGAGGATGCGCTGACCCTGGGTGTTTTTGGGGTGCCAACGGCGCACATCGAAGGCCACAACTTCTGGGGGGCCGACGGTCTCGCCATGTTGACCGATTACTTGTCGCACCCAGAATGGTTTTTGTCTGACGAATATCAAAGGGTGGGTGAATTACCGATAGGCGTGAACCGTCAAACCACGTAACCTCCTTCAAGTGGTTTAGATGAAAGGAGCCCGTCATGTTCAAACACATCCTGCTTCCGACCGATGGCTCAGAAAAGGCACAAATCGCAGCTGAAAAAGCGGTCGAATTGGCCAAACAGCACGGCGCCAAAATGACAGCTGTCGTGGTCATTGACCCCTTCCCCTACATCGGTTTAGGTGAGGCCTCGGCCTTCGGCCTCCAGGCCTATTTGGCGGAGGCGCAAGCCATGGCGGGACAGTCACTGGATTCGGTCCGCCAGATCGCTGATGCGGCAGGTGTGCCGTTCACGGCTGACACCATTGAGCGCAGTGCCGTCTTTGAGGGGATTTTGGATACCGCTACCTCTGAGGGCTGCGACCTCATCGTTATGGGTTCGCATGGTCGTAGCGGGGTAAAGGCCCTGATTCTGGGTAGTGAAACGCAGAAGGTCCTGACCCACAGCGCCATCCCGGTACTGGTCATCAAGTCTTAATCCCTTCCGGGGCGGGCGTCATCTGGGGGTGACGCCCGGGGGTGTTGGGAGTTGCCTAGAATGTTTGACTTCCATTCAAAACGGCAACCCTTATGGCCAAGTCAGCTCCGTCCAATCCCCCCGCTGGTGCCTCCGATGATGGCGTGATCCGCATCCGTGGTGCACGTCAGCACACGCTCAAAAATTTGGACTTGGATATCAAGACCAACGAACTCACTGTGGTCACCGGGCCAAGTGGATCGGGCAAGTCCAGCTTGGTCTTTGACACCTTGTTTGCGGAGGGTCAGCGCCGTTACGTCGAAACCTTCTCGGCCTATGCGCGTCAGTTTTTAGATCGCATGGACAAACCCGCGGTTGACCGCGTTGAGGGGGTGCCACCGGCGATTGCGATTGATCAAACCAACCCGGTTCGCAGTTCACGCTCCACCGTGGGCACGATGACGGAGTTGAACGACCATCTCAAATTGTTGTTTGCGCGCAGTGCAAGCTTGTTTGATAAGGAGACTGCACAACCGGTTCAGCACGATAACGCCGATAGTATTTTTGCCACGCTTCAACAGCGCATCCAATCTCGGCATGACGTCGCGGATTGGCGCTTGGTGGTGACCTTCCCGGTGGAGCTACCTGCCAACACCACCCCAGATGAGGTCGCCCAATGGCTCTCGGCCAGCGGGTTCACGCGTATTCATCAGCAACGCACCATGCGCGTGGCTGACTTGCCTAGCGCGCAAGAGGCTGCCACGGCGACCGCCAAAAAGAAGCCAGCGAAAAAGGTCGCAAAAAAAGCCGTAACGAAGAAGGACGATGACGACGCACAGATGCGCCAAGTGCTCGATGTGGTGGCCGATCGGTTTAAAGGCAGTCGCCTTGAGCGTGCCCGCGCGATAGAAGCGATCGAGGTCGCACTCAAACGCGGGAGTGGCAACATGACGATCTACGCGACGCCAGATGCGGGCGATGCCGGGCAGGATGGCGACGGTGAGGAAGTGTGGGCGTTTTCGAGCGGCTTGCATTGTCCAGAAAGCCGCATCCGCTACACCAAGCCCACCCCCAGTTTGTTTTCTTTCAACTCTCCGGTTGGCGCGTGTGAGACCTGTCGGGGTTTTGGCCGCGTGATTGGTGTCGATTACGGTTTGGTCATTCCAAACGAGAAACTGAGTTTGCGCGCGGGCGCTATCAAACCCATGCAAACGCCCGCGTGGCAAGAGGCACAAGACGATTTGATGCGGCATGCCGAAGTGGCGGGTATTCCGCGCGATACCCCTTGGTACAAACTCAGTGAGGCGCACAAAGAGTGGGTGATCAACGGCTCTCCCAACTGGACGGGGCAGTGGAACAAGCAGTGGTTTGGTGTCAAACGTTTCTTTGAGTACTTGGAGACCAAGTCTTACAAAATGCACATCCGGGTGCTTTTGTCCAAATACCGCAGTTACACCACTTGCGATGCCTGCGGCGGCGCGCGCTTAAAGACCGAAAGCCTGCTCTGGCGCTTGGGTGGGGCTGAAGAGGCCAACGCCGCTTTGCCAGCGGCACAACGACATCGCCCAACCGGGGTGCTTTGGTCATCTGAACAATTAGCGGCATTGCCGGGT